>JAPLLF010000483.1 GCA_026387715.1 Pseudomonadota bacterium | reverse complement strand
CGCGCCCGGGCCGCCCTGGAAGGTGACGCGGTAGCGGCCCGGCTCAAGCCGGAACTCCGAATAGCCGACGCTCGCTGACGCGGTTCTGGCCGCATAGAGGGTCGGCGCGCTGGCGCAGCCGCTCAGCAACATCAGGGACAGGGCAAGACCGGCGAGGCGTTTCATGGCGTTTCTCCTGACGGTTAAACGGTCTGGCTAGGCGCGCTGTTCCGGAAGCGGCAGGCCAAGCTTGTCCAGCATCGCCGCCATGTCGGCGGGGATCGGCGCGGCCGTGGCCTCGTCGATCGTGCAGGCGTAGGGCTTCCACAGGATCGTGTAGATGAACCACGCCTCGTCGCGACCGAGCGTGGGCCCGGTGAACGACCCCGTCGGCGCGGGGGTGTGGTGGGTCTCGAGCGACGGCGTGGTCGTCCTGGTCTCGGGATCGTAGTCGAGCCTCGTCACCTGTGCTGGGGTGGTCGACGCTTGCATCTGGACGATCGCGGTCACGCGGTCGAACGTGCGCGCGCCTGGCCAGGTGCCTGTCCGGGGCCATGAGGCATCGGTCGTCATCGGTTGATCGTACCTTGCGCACGACCGCCGCTCGTCCTGTGCGCGAAGCGTCTTGGCCGTGTTCAGACGCGGCCGGTAGACGCGGCCCATTCAGCCGAGGTCATCGCCACGAACTCGACCTCGGGCGCGTCGCCCGGCAGGCTGAGCGGTTCATCTGGCCAGAGGCGTTCGTGGGCATGGGTCAGGAGCGGGACGAACTCCTCGTTCGGCCAGCGATAGGTCTCGCCCGTGAACTGGCTGAGCCGGCCGACGGGCCGTGCGAGCAGCGCGTCGATCGCCACGCGCAGCAGCTCCTCGTTGCCGTCCGCGCGGGCCGCCTCGCCCATCGCGTCGATCGGGCCGTCGTAGGCGGCGAGATCGCAGGCCGGGGACTCCATCATCGACACCCGACTCTCGGTGACGATCGACAGATAGCGTTCGATCAAGCGACTGTTGATCTTCAAGTCCGGTTCTCCAGTTTCATCACGTGATCTTGCGCCGCTCACAGCACGAAGTTGAGGGCGAAGGCCGTGGACAACCCGCCGTACGCCGCGGGGGTGGTGCCGCCGCCCAGCATCAGATCGACGTCGGAGGTGATCAGGTAGCGAACGTCGGCGCTCAGGTTCACGACCACCGGCCCGAGCGGCAACCCGCCGAGCGCGATCCGCAGCCCCGGTCGGTAGCCGTGAACGTCGGCGGTGTAGGGCGCGCTGCGGCCTTCGGGCGTGAAGCTGACCTCGCCGAAGATCACGCTGCAGGTCGCCGCGACGTACAGCACGTCGTTGCCGAGCAGCGCCAGCCCGGGCTCGAGGTACGGCCCACCGTATTCGAACCCGCCCTTGAGCGTGCCGGTCCCGTACGCGAGGTCGAGCGACCCGGCGTCGGTGGTCGAGCCGACGCCGAGCGAGAGCGCGCCGAGGTAACCCGTCACGAAGTAATCAGACGACCCACCGTCGAGCGCACCGTGAAAGTGCGTCCACGCGACCCCCCGCCGGTACCCGACCAGCACGCCGTAGCTCGGGGTGGAGAGCCCGAGGAAGTCACCGCGCGTGTTGCGCCCGTGCCGGCCGGAGCTGTCGACGCTGGCGGAGAACGGGTCCGAGACCCAGGGCCCCACGTTGTAGACCGCGTAGGGCCGCTGCTTGCCGTCCACGGCACCGACCCCGAGACCACACGCCGAGAGCGCGAGCGACAGCAGGACAGCGCGCAGGTACATCGGAGCACGATACAGGGTGCGCACCCGAGCGCGCCGATCATCATCATGAAGCCGTCAGCCAGGCGTCCGACAGCACGCCGCGCGAGCCGGACGCGGACCTCGGTCTCTGAGGCGGCGGGCCGACGTGTCGACGTCGACGCGGTGATACCCTGGTGCCATGCGGCCCGAGTCCCTGACGATCAGCTATCTGTTCCAGTGGAAGAATGGACAGACCCGATCCTATGAAATCAATCTGGACGCGGCCACCGGCAGAGCGATTCCCAAGGACCAGCCGAACCTGCCCGCCTGGACGCGGCTCGAGACCGCCCGATGCGCGAACTGCAAGCTCGATCCGCAGACGTCGCCGCACTGTCCCGTCGCCGTGAACCTCCACGATCTCGTGGTGACCTTCCAGGAGAGCGTGTCGACGGACATGGTGATGGTCTCCGTGGCCACCAAGGGGCGCACCTACACCAAGGAGGTGCCGGCCCAGCGCGGCGTGCAGTCCATCTTCGGGCTGATCATGGCCACGAGCGGCTGTCCGACGCTCGACTTCCTGCGCCCCATGGCGCGCTTCCATCAGCCGTTCTCGAGCACCGAGGAGACGATCGTCCGCGTCGTCTCGTTCTACTTGCTCTCGCAGTACTACACCTACAAGGCGGGTGGAGCGCCTGACTGGGAGCTGCGCAATCTCGAGACGATGTACACGGACGTCTCGCGGCTGAATCACGACTTCATCAAGCGCGTCGATATCGCGCAGGCGTCGGCCAGCGACCAGTCCTACGGCGACGCGATCGCGAACGCGATCTCGCGGCTCGATGTCTATTCGCAGATGATCCTGATGGAGCTCGACTCCCAGCTCCCGCTGCTGGCCCCGGTCTTCGTCGAGCAGCCACCTGGATAGCGTCGGGGGCAGGCGTCGCAGCGACGGCGAATGAGCGCTAAGCTCGGCGCGATGGGATCCGACCGTACGCCGTCCGCGCTGGACGACACGACAGCGGATCCCAACGCCGCGACGGTGAGCGGCGAACCGGAGCTGCGCCTGGACGCGTCCGAGCTGGCCCGCGGCGCGAGTCTGGGGCGATACCTCGTGCTCGCGCGGCTCGGTCGTGGCGGGATGGGTGTCGTCTACAGCGCCTACGATCCGGAGCTCGATCGCAAGCTCGCGATCAAGCTGCTGCGGCCGACCGCGCACGGGAGCGTGGCACAGGACGACGCCCGAACTCGCCTGCTGCGCGAGGCCCAGGCGATGGCGCGCCTGTCACACCCCAACGTGATCCCGGTCCACGACGTCGGGACGATCGACGACCAGGTGTTCGTCGTGATGGAGCTGGTCGAGGGCGTGACGCTCAAGGCCTGGCTCGCCGCGGAGCCGCGGAGCTGGCGCGCCAGCCTGGAACGCTTCGCGCAAGCCGGCCGCGGGCTCGCCGCCGCCCACGCCGCGGGGCTGGTCCACCGCGACTTCAAGCCCGACAACGTGATGATCGGCGGCGACGGCCGGGTCCGCGTCCTCGACTTCGGCCTCGCGCGTGCGGCACACGACGTCGAGCCACCGTCGGGCGATGGCGCCCCCGAGAGCTCGTCGCTCGAGGGCGGGCTCCTGAGTTCGCAGCTGACCCAGACCGGGACGTTCCTGGGCACGCCGCGCTACATGTCGCCCGAGCAGTGGCGGCACGAACCCGCGGGGCCACGCGCCGATCAGTTCAGCTTCTGCGCCGCGCTGTACGAGGCCTGGTACCGACAGCCACCGTTCCCCGGCGATTCGATCGCCGAGCTCGGGATGGCCGTGCTCGAGCACCGCCTCGTGCCGCCGCCGCCCAGCGACGTGCCGGCGCGGCTGCGCGCGGCGATCGAGCGCGGCCTGTGCCTCGATCCAGCCGACCGCCATCCGTCGATGAGCGCGCTGCTCGACGAGCTCGCCCACGATCCGCGCACCGCACGACGGCGCGCGCTGGCTGTCGGCGCGCTGGTGGGCGCGATCGCGACCGGCGCGCTGGTGGTGCGGATCGCGTCGGCTCCCCCGTCGCTCCCCTGCCCGGATGCGCGCCCCCAGCTCGCCGGGATCTGGGACGGCGCGCGCAAGCACGCCGTCCAGGCCGCCTTCGCGGCGACCGGGCTGCCATTTCAGGCCGCGGCGTGGCGCGGTGTCGAGCAGACGCTCGATCGCCACGCCGACGCCTGGGTCGCGATGCACGGGGACAACTGCCGCGCGACGCGCGTGCGCGGCGAGCAATCCGCCGAGCTCCTCGACTTGCGGATGGCGTGCCTGGCGCGCGATCGCGACGCCCTCGCCGCCCAGGTCGACGTGCTCGCGCGCGCGGATGCGACGACGATCCAGCACGCGGTCGACGCCGCGCAGGCGCTCGATCGACTCGAGGCATGCGCCGACGTCACGTCGCTCAAGGCCATCCTGCCGCTGCCGGTCGAGCCCGAGCGACGCCGGCGGATCGCGGCGACGCGCACCCAGCTCGCCCAGGTCGGCGCCCTGGATCGCACGGGGCAGTACGCCGAGGCCCGGGCGAAGGCCGCGCCGACCGTCGACGAGGCCCGCGCGCTGGGCTACGCGCCGCTGCTGGCCGAGGCGCTCTACCGGCGGGCCGCGATCGAGCAGCGCCTGGGTGACGCCAAGGTCGCCGAGGCGACCCTGAACGAGGCGGTGCTCGCCACCGAAGCGGCCGGCGACCGAAGCCTGGGAGCACGCGCGTGGATCAACCTGGTCTCCATCGCGACGGATGCGCATCGATTCGACGACGCCGAGGGCTACGCGCGCCACGCGAAGGCGCTGCTCGCTGCCGGAGATCACGAGCGGGAGCGATCGGCGCTCGCCCTCGAGCTGGGCAACCTCGCTTCGGCCCGCGGTCAGAACGAGGAGGCGCTCGCACACCTGCGCGAGGCGCTCGCGATCCGGGAGCGCCTCCTCGGACCCGATGACGTCGCGGTCGCCGTCGCGGCCGATAACCTCGGGCTGGCGCTGGTCGCCCTGGGTCGGATCGAGGAGGGACTCGCGATGCACCGACGCGGCCTCGCGATCGTCGAGCGCGCCTACGGCGGCGAGCACCCCGACGTGGCGACCTCGCTGTCCAACGTGGCGATCGCGCTCCACACGCTCGGGCACGACGACGAGGCACTCGCGCTCGAGCGCCGCGCGCTCGGGATCCAGGAGCGTGCGCTCGGTCCCAAGCACCCGCTGGTCGCGTCGACCCATGCCTTTATTGGTGACGTGCTCATCGCGCAACACCACCTCGCCGATGCGCGCGCCGAGTACCAGCAGGCGCTCGACATCGATCAGGCGTCGCTGGGGGAAGATCATCCAGAGCTGGCCTACGAGCTCCTCGGCCTGGCCGAGGTCGAGCTCGGCCTCGACGAGCCCACCCCGGCGCTGCGCCACGCCGAGCGCGCGCTCGTGTTGCGCGAGCAACATCCCGGACCACCCTCCGAGCTGGCCGACGCCAGGTTCGCGGTGGCGCGCGCGCTGCTCGCGAGCCACGGCGACGTCGCGCGCGCCGTGGCGCTGGCGACCTCCGCGCGCGCCGGCTTCGCGGCCGATCCCGCGCGGGGGGATGACCTCGCGACCGTCGAGACCTGGCTCGCGCAGCACCCGCGCTGACGCCGCCGCCGAACGGCTCACCGAGATCGAGCCAGCACCGGCGAGATCCGGGCCGAGGCGCCGAGCGAGATGCGATAGCCTCCGGTGGTGTCGGACTTGCTAGTTGCGCCCTATCGAAAGGGTCAGGCAGACATCAAGAAGTCGTTCGCGCTCGGTGTAGGACCGAGCCGCGAGATCGAAGTCGCCATCCTGGCGCTCCAGGATCTCGTCGACGAGGAAGACCTCGACGAGGCGCTCGTGCAGCGCGTCGCATGGATGAACGACTGGGAGGAGATCGTCCTGGGGGCCGAACCCCGAAAGCACTGGAAGCGCGTCGAGGCCGCAGACACGACCATCGCGGTCTGCGCTCCGAAGGAACTCGAGCGAATCCTCGCGGCGATGAAGACGCTGCGGCCGCACGTTCGAGCATCCCGACGCGCATCGTGGGATGAATTCACCGTGTTCCTTCACGCGTGCGCGAAGAACGGAGGCAGCGTGTGTCTCTGGTACGACCCCATGGGATAGGAATCGTCAGGATCCACACCCGCTCAGGGCTGCCGCAGGTATTCACCCTCGCCGGCGAGCATGAAGCCGCACTGCTGGACCACCGAGCCCTGGGGCCGCACCCAGGACAGCTCGACGCGGCTGCCGTCCCCGAGCACGCCCTCGGACTCCCAGAGCGAGATCCGGTACGTGCCGCACACGGTCCCCTCCTTCACGTCGATCGTGTACGCGCCGCCGAGCGTGCCCTCGCGGGAGAGCAGCCCGCTCACCTGGTTGCCATCGGGCAGGAGGACCAGGGCATCCCCCTTGTCGACGAACAGCGTGGCGCCCTCGGGCCCCGCGTAGACGCCCGCGAGCGTCACGCTCCCACCGTCACTCTTGCCCCCACCGGGGCCGAAGGGGGCGGCCGTCTCCGTGGACTCGGTGGCGCAGCCCGTGAGCGAGAGGCAGCCAAGTCCGAGGATTCCGAGCACGAGCATGGTCCGGTTCGTCATGAGGTCGGCCGCTGCACGGCGCGTACCACGGGTGCGCGATGGACTCGTCGGGGCCGATGCCGGCTAACCGTCGATGGAGACTCGAGAACCTTCTGCGTGTAACTTGAAAGTTAAAAGCTCAACCATCAACTCTAGTTGCCAGGCTCCCCGACCCGCCCCTGCTGCACTCGCCACCTCCCGTGCGCCAGGGTCAGGCGTCGACCACGCGGCCTCCTGATAAAGCTGAAAGTTGTTGGCTCAACAATTAACAACGCGTAGATTCCGCGCCGAACACCCCGGAGCTGAGTCATGAATTTGATCGATCGTCCCCTCTCCCTGCAGCCCTCCGTCGCGAAGCAGCTTGGACGCTTCGCCATCGCGATGGCCGTCACCGCCTGCGCGAGCGACCTGCAGCAGCCCGCCGACGCGCGGAACGACGGCGTCGACGATGGCAGCCTCGCCGATGGGCCAACGCACGAAGGCCCCGTCGATGGCCCGGTGATGCCGCCCGATGCCTCGATGGCCTCCGTCAACGGTTGCACCTACGCCACGGCGCAGAACTTCACGGCGACGACGCTCACCGTGACGTTCCCCGGTTACGCGTACGCGCCGAAGTGCGCACGCATCCGCGCCGGCCAGGCGGCGACCTTCTCCGGATCGTTCGCGTCCCATCCGCTGCGTGCCGGGAGCGTCGTCGGCGGGGTCGCCACACCCGATGCAAACAGCCCGATCGTCTCCAAGAGCAGCGGCTCGACCGTGACCTACACCTTCCCGAGCGCCGGAGCGTTCCCCTACTACTGCAACTATCACCACGGGGCCGGGATGTTCGGCGCGATCTACGTCGATCCGTAGCGAGCTCCGCGTTGTTCGTCGCGATCTTGGCTCAGAACACCTCGACCGTCAGGGCCTGCGGGATCGCCGACAGGCCGGGCACCATGGCGCGCAGCCGCACGCGACGGCGCGCGCCCCCGGCGAGCGAACCGTCGAACAGCACCGTCGTCTCGCTGCCCGGCACGTGCCGGAGCTCGATCGGTGCGCCATCGAGCGTCGCCGCGCCGTCCCACCACCGCGACGCCGTGCCCGTCGCCAGGCTGTGGAACGCGACGCGGACGCGCCGCGCCGCGCCGTCCGGCCGTGGGTCGCGCAGGCCGAGGTCGAGATCGTAGACGTTGCCGTACATCCCGACGGCCTCCTTCGCGCTCTGCGTGTAGTGCATCAAGGCCGGGAACGCCTGGACCTGGGACAGCCCGCCTCCGGTGGCGGTGTTCACCATCAGCGAGACGCGGCCCGGCGCGGCGGGCAATTCGACGTCGAACACCGCGCGCCACGTATCGTTGGCGTAGATCCCCGCCTCGCGCCCGAACGGGGGCGGCGGCTCGCCGCTCACCCGGTAGTCGCCGGGCGCGTCGATCACGGGCTGCGAGACCGCGAGCGCTGCCTCCCTCGACGAGTCCGCCGCCATCACGACGTACACGAACACCGGCCCGCTCGTCGTCACCGCGAACCGCCCGTCCACCTCCTGGTTGTTCGCCGCGAGCTTGGACCACAACACCTCGCCGGTGCTCGGGGCGATCGACGCGGTCGCCGTCGTCTGCGGTTGGTCGAGGATCCAGTCGCGCGACACGCGATAGTCGGGACTCGCGCCGAGCGGGAGCCCGCCGGTCTCGCCTTGCGAGTACCCCGAGCCGCGCAGCGTCACCGTCACCGGCGTCGACCCCGGGTTCGTCACCAGGATGGAGAACGCGCGCGTCGCGCCCGCCTGGTTGAGGTGGTGGAGGTAGATGCCGAACTCGCCCTGGAGCAAGAACGGCCCGCCACCGCGCGTCGGTGACGCCCGGTTCATGAACAGCACGCCCGTGCCCGTGACGATCTCGGGGTTGTTGCTCGTCAGCACCGGCCCGCCCACGCCGCCACCCGGCAGCGGGAGCAGCTCCGACCGCGGAGGCCTCCCATCGAGCACGCCTGGTAGGAACGCGTCGGCGGGGATCTCGGGTGGCGCGTCGACGCTGACGTCGACGCTCGCGTCCACCACCGATACCCCGGCATCGTCCTCCAGGGCCAGCGAGCGCGCGCTGCACGCGCCGGCCACGATCACGATCCACGCCGAGATGGCCACGGGATGCATGCCAACGCATGGAAGCGAACCTCGTGCCAGCGCGGGGGCCTTCGCGCGACGCTCCATCCGCCCTCTGTTGGTGGTCACCTGGCTCGCCATGGCTAGCCAGGTTGTCACTTGAACGTTCAACTTTCTACAGATCGACCAAGCCCGCGCGAGCCGCGTCGCTCAGTGGCCGCAGGTGCAGGTCGCCGTGGTCGCGAGCGGCGTCTGGCAGTCGAGGTCATCGATGTGGCCGGGCGACGAGCACGCCGAGCACGTGCCACCGATCAGCGCCACCGAGCACAGCCTCGTGCCGTCGATGAGGTGGTCGAGGTAGTTCGTCACGATGCACGGCACGTTGCCCAGGCAGTCCTGGTAGAAGTACGGGTCACACGAGCCCCCGCGCGCGAACTCCAGATCGGAAGAGCAGCGCAGCTTCACCTGGAGCGTTGCCGTGGCTTCGTGCCCGACCATGTCGAAGAACTGCGCGCGCACGGTCCGGAACACGCCATCGACCGGGGGTGCGTCGATCGGCGACATCGCGTTGAACTGCTCCCAGGACACCGTCAGCGCGTACGCACCCGACGCGCCACTGGGCGTGAACGCGCCATAGCTGCCACCGGTCGCGACATCCACGAGCGATCCCGCCTGGACGTCGGCGACACCATCTGGATCGACGAGGATGATGGTGAACGTGACGGGTCCGAGCTCGGTGGCGGCGCTGGTCGATGCCCCGAAGCTCACCACCCTCGGTCCGCCCGGCACGCTCGTGTCGTTGCTGTCAGGTGGAGCGTCTTGTGGGCCAGAGCCGCACGCGGCGAGCATCGCGATGACCGCGACCGTGACGTTCATGGGCTTCGTGTAACACAGCCGACGTGCTGCTGGTGGGAGCTGGAAGCCGGGCCCTGACGCGTGACGCTCACGCCTGTATCAGCGTTGCGTCATGCGCGTCGGAGCAACCCCGCGAATCCCCAGGACGACGGGGTGGCACGCGGGGTGCTGTACGCAAGGCGTGCATCGCATCACGCTCGTGGCTCTCGCCGGGATCGGCTGCGTGTCGTCGGCCCCGCGATCCGTGAGCGCGACGAGCGCCGTGGCGCAGGTGATGTCGAACGACGAATTCGACGCTCGGCTCGTCGGGCTGCGCGCCACGCTCGCGCGCTCGGGGATCGAGCTCGACGAGGCGCCGCACGTCGACAGTTGCACCACGGCGCACTTCCACGACTGCGTGCACTGCGAGGTCGCGCGGCGCGACAACACCACGGGGATCGACGCGGACCTGATCGACGCCACGGCGATCGCGTTCGCCATGTACCCGCCGAAGCTGCTCGCCGCGACGACGGTCAAACATGTCGCGCTGTGCCTCGCGATCCACGTCGACGACCACGAGGTGGCCCCCGCCGGCATGGCGTTCCTCGATCAACACCGGATCCTCATCAGCGTCGGCGCCTTCGATCAGGTGGCCGAAGGATTCACGATCGGTCGCGTGGTCCACCACGAGCTGTTTCATCTGCTCGACCATGCCGGCGATCACTTCGACGCCGATCGCGAGTGGCTCGCGCTCAACCCCAAGGGCTTCGCCTATCGCGATCCCCAGATGCGGTATCGCGACCGCGACATGGACGACGCTCGCCCCACCGGGTTCGTGCGGGACGACGCAGAACGAGGCCGAGGATCGCGCTTCGACGTTCGAGCTGATGCTCGGACGTCCCGAGGAGCTGTGCGCGATCACCGCCAGCGACCCGATCGTGGCGAAGAAGGTCGCGCTCCTCGAGAAGCGCGTTCGCAAGGTCTCCGGCAAGACGCCGCTGCTCGCGGCGTGCCCGAAGCAGCCCAGGCCCCCGGCGCGCACGCAGCATCCGATCGACCTCCGGGTTCGAACGGCTCGCTGATCGGTGGATGCCGTTCGCGATGCGGCCTCGACCAAGGTCGGCGCGAGGGGACCGCTGATGAAGCT
>JAPLLF010000259.1 GCA_026387715.1 Pseudomonadota bacterium | reverse complement strand
CGAGTCCGGCTTCACCGACGTCACGGTCGACACGGTGGCGCAGGTCGCGCGCAGCACGTCGGCGGCGGACCTCGCGATCGGGTTCGTGCGCGGCAACCCGCTGTGGAACCAGCTCGTCGAGCGAAACGTCGACGCCCCGGCGTTCGAGCGCACGGTCGCCGAGGCGCTCGCGGCCCGGTTCGGAGACGCGCCGTGTTGCTCGCCGCTGTCGGCTCACGTCGTCACCGCGACCGCGTAGCCAGCTAGAACAGCGAGCCCTGCTTCGGCGGCGGCACGACCGGCGGCGCGATCGGCTCGATCAGCGCGGGCTCGTCGTGCGCGGCGGCGTTCACCGCCGTCGACACGTAGGCTGCCTGCCAGTCGTCGATCGGCGGCACGGTCAGCAGCGCGAGCGCGCCGTCCGAATCGAGCGCGGGATCGAGCCACGCACCGTAGGTCGACGGATCGAGCACGATCGGCATCCGATCGTGGACCGCGGCGACCAGCGCGTTGGCCGGGCCGGTCAGGATCGCGAAGCTGTACAGGTCTTCGGCCCGCGTGCAGATGCCGGCGAACGCCACGACCCGCCGGGGCACCGGCCGGAAGTAGCGCGGCTGGGGCGTGGCCTTGCCCGCGTGCGTCCACTCGAAGAAGCCGTCGGCGGGCACCAGGCAGCGGTGCCGCTCGAACGCGCCGCGGAACACCGGCTTCTGCAGGACGGTCTCGACGCGCGCGTTGATCATCAGCGGCGCCCGCTTGCCGCCGGGCTCGGGGTGGACAACCCACGGCGGCACGAGGCCCCAGCGGTAGAGCTCGAGGGACCGGACGCCGTCGCGCGCGACCACGACCGGCGCGGGCTGGGTCGGCGCGATGTTGAACCGCGGCCTCCACCACGCTCCGTGCGCGGCGGAGACGCTCAGGATCGCCTGCATCTCCTCGACGACACCGTCCTGGCGGGTGAGCGTGTAGCGGCCGCACATCTACGACAGGCGTAGCAAGCAAACCTGCAGGTAGCGATCGGCCGGCTGCGCGACGAGCGTCGGATAGTCGGGGGGCAGCCCGCCCTGCTCGAGGATCGCGCCGGTGCGGTTCGCGAGCTTGAGGCCCTTGAACGCGAGCTTGCCGAGCGACGCGAGCTCGTGGGTGTTGGCGGCGAGCCACAGCAGGCCATCCGGCGGGATGGTCGCGGCGGCCTTGGCGATCAGGTCCGGGTAGTCGCGATCGAGGATCCAGCCGGAGCCGCCCCGCGCCGGCGAGAACGTCGGCGGATCGATCACCACGAGATCGTACTTCTCGCCGTCCTTGATCGCGCGCTGCAGGAAGCGCGAGGCGTCGCCGGTCTCGAACCGCCAGCGCTGGCCGTCGACGAGGCCGGACCGCTTGAAGTTGCCCGACGCCCACGCCTGCACGCCCGCGGACGTGTCGACGTTGGTCACCGTCCTGGCGCCGGCGCGAGCGCACGCGAGGCCGAGCGCGCCGGTGTACGAGAACAGGTTGAGCACGCGACGATCGGCGGCGAACCGGGCGAGCCCGCGACGATGATCGCGCATGTCGGTGAACAGCCCGGCGTTGAGTCCGCCGAGCGGATGGATCTCGTAGGGGACGTCACCCTCGGTCGCGATCGCGACCTCGGGGACGGCGCCGATCACGTCCTGCTCGACGGCGTCGGCGCCACCGCGCGCGCGCAGCTTGACGACCGCGCCGTCGAGGCGCGCGAAGCCGACCACCGCCTCGGCGACCAGCTTGCCGACCGCGCGCAGGGCGTCGCCGTACGCGTAGACCACCGCGATCTTGCCGAACACGTCGCACGCGAAGCCGGGCAGCCCGTCGCCCGCGCCGTGCACGATCCGGTACGCGCGATCGGCGCCCACGAGCCCGAGCTGCTTGCGCCACGCGAGCGCGCGCTCGATGCGCCAGCCGATCAGCGCGCCGTCGATCTTGGTGAAGCCATCCGCGGGCGTGGAGATCACGCGCAGCCTGGCGTTCTCGGGATCGACGATCGCGAGCCCGACCTCCTCGTCGCGCTCGTCGACGAGCGTGACCTGCGCGCCGGGGGCGTGCGTGACCGTGCCCTTGAGCTCGACGTCACGTCCGCCGTTGCGGACGAACAGCGCTGCGGCGGCGGCGAGCTTCATTCGTCGCGCTTGCGCGGCCGCGCGATGCCGTACTCGTCGAGCCGGTTGATCAGCGTGCGACGCGAGATGCCGAGCATCTCCGCGGCGCGCGTCTGGTTCCCGGCGCACTTCTCGAGCGCCTCGAGGATGCGCTGCTTCTCGAGCTCGGCGACGGTCGCTCGCACCTGGGTCGGCATGTCGGCGGCGGTCGGCGCGTGCGCCGGCATCCCCCCGACCGGCGGCGGGATCGTCGCCGACGATCGGAACCGCTGGTTGGGCGGGCGCTTCGCCGGATCCTCGACGGTGAGGTGGTGGCGCTCGATCGTCGCCCCGGTGGCGAGCAGCACCGCGCGCTCGCACGCGTTGCGCAGCTCCCGGATGTTGCCCGGCCAGTCGTACGTCGACAGCCACTGGCGCGCCTCCTCCCCGAGCACGAACGAGCGGCTCGGGCCCAGCGGGCCCGCCGCCGCCGCGATGAACTGCTCTGCGAGCGGGATGACCTCGTCCTTGCGATCGCGCAACGGCGGGATCACGAAGTTCGCGCCCGCCAGCCGGAAGTAGAGATCGCGGCGCATGCGGCCGGCATCGACCTCGCCCTGCAGCTCGCGCGACGACGACGCGATGAACCGCAGATCCGCCGGACGGGCGCGGTTCGAGCCGACCCGCCGGACGCTGCCATCCTCGAGGACCCGCAGCAGCTTCTGCTGGAGCGCGTCGGGGAGCTGATCGACGTCGTTGAGGAACACCGTGCCGCCCTCGGCGGTCTCGAGCACGCCCGCGCGCGGCGGCAGATCGGTGCCGAACAGCTCCGCCTCGAGCAGGGACTCGCTGATCGCCGCGCAGTTCACGCGCGCGAACGGCGCC
>JAPLLF010001129.1 GCA_026387715.1 Pseudomonadota bacterium | reverse complement strand
ACCCCCGGGCTCACCGTCGCGAATCCGACGATCGACATCGCCACGCTCGCGCCCGGTCAGGCGATGGACGTCGTGTTCGACGTCGCGTACGACGGCCCGAAGGGCACGATGGTCGCGGGCGAGCTCGCCCTCGGCGTCTCCGCGACGAACGGCTGCGGCGATGTCGTCCGCACGATCCCGGTGCGGCTCGACGTCGACGAGGTCCCTGCGAGCTCGGCCACCGAGACGTTCGACGCGATGTCCTCCGCCTGGGAGACCGGGCAGCCGTTCGCGTGGCAGCACGTCCGCGAGACCGCGCTCGACGGGAGGTGGCACGGCGACGACGTGGAGTTCGGCTACGACGCCCAGCTCGTCTCGCCGCCGATCTCCGTGGGCGCCGGCGATCTGGTCGTGTCGTTCATGCATCGCTACGTGTTCGAATACAGCGACCTGACGGCGTTCGACGGTGGCGTGATCGAGTACACGGCCGACGGTGGCGCGACGTGGGTCGACGTGTCGACGCTCGTGGCCACGCCGTACTCGCAGACGATCAATGCCGACTCGATGATCAACGGGCAGAGGGCGTTCGGCAGTCAGAACCCGGCGTATCCGGACTTCGAGCCGGTGACGCTCGATTTCGGCTCGAGCCTGGCGAACCAGACGATCCAGCTGCGGTTCCGCATCGTGACCGATCCGGGCGTCGGCGCACGCGGCTGGGACGTCGACGACCTCGTGATCACCGGCGCGAAGAACACGCCGTTCACGACGCAGGTCGCGGATCCCGGCGTGTGCGGTGTCGGCCCCGGCGCCGACGCGGGCGCCGACGCGCCGCCGCCTGGCGAGGACGCCGGATGCTGTAGCACGAGTGATCTGTCGACCGGTGAGCTTGGTCTCGTGATCGGCGTGGTGGTGATCCTCGTTCGGCGCCGTCGGATTGCGGCTGTCACAGCATCGTGGCAAGGTCCGAACCTATGATGACGACCAACGAAAACTCCTCCACCGACACGACCGAGGCGCCGGCCGGCGGCTCCCGCTTCACCGAGCTCACGCAGATGGTGGCGGCGATGGCCAGTGATTTCGAGAAGTTCTACAAGGATGGCAACAAGGCCGCGGGCACCCGCGTTCGCCTTGCGATGCAGGAGCTCAAGAACTTCGCGCAGACGATCCGCGTCGAAGTCCAGACGATGAAGAACGGTCCCGAGGCTGCTGGCAAGGACGGAGATTCGGACTAGCGTTCGCGCTTGCGAACGACCGGGGCGTGATGCTCGCAGGTCTGCCAGATCCGCTCGTAGGTGCGAGCGGATGCGTCAGGTCGGCGGAGTGGATGGCTGGAGCGATGGAGCTCGCCGAAGATGTCGAAGTGAAACCGCTGCGGGAGCGCGTTCCACAGCCGCGCGCGTCCGAACGTCAGGGCGATCGGGCCGAGCTCGCCGCGCAGCACGGCGAGGAGATCGGTCGCCCAGCACTCGAGGCCCGCGAGGTAGCGCGCGCGTGGGGTCGGATCGCCGTCGACGAACGCACAGTCCTGGGGCGCGTACGCGAAGACGCGCTGGTCATCGCCGTCGCGGAGGGCGAACGCGAACGTGCACGCGCGATCGCCGACCTCGGGCACGAGCAGCGAGCAGAGCCCGCGCATCACGGCGCCGCCGACGAGCGTGCCGGCGAACGCGGCGAGGTGCGTGCGCAGCTCGCCGAGTTCGTCGCCGGTCAACGTCGTTCGCTCGGTCGCAGGGGTGAAGTCGGGGATCTCGACCGCGCGCTTGGCGCGTGACGGCCACGTCTCGCGTGGCTGGGTGGTCAGCCACGCCGTCGAGTCGTCGACCGCCTTGAGCTTGTTCCCGGCCATCACCCAGGTCTGCCCGGGGCGCCCGACGTCGAAGCGCTCCTTCTTGTAGACCTTCGAGATCATCGCGCACACCGCGTCCATGTCGACGCAGAACACGCGTCCGTCGAGCCACTGGCTGTCGCCCGTGAAGGAGAAGCCGTTCGCGCACATCATCATCGCGGCGGGGACGCCCCACGCGGTGCTGATCAGCTTGTGCCCGAGCCCCAGGTTGACGAAGCACGTCTGCGTCGCGCTCTCGCGCTCGGTGAGGAAGTCGGCCATGTGCGACCAGTCGAGCGCGTTGTTCGTCCACGCGACGAGCCCCGGGCGCATCGCCTTCGCGGCCGCCCACGCGACGTGCTGTTCGGTCAGCGTGATGTCGACCATCGTGAAGAAGCTGCCCGCGCCGCCGGTGTGCCGGACGAGGAATGGCAGCGTGTCCCACTCGTCGCCGCAGTTCACCGTGACGTGATCGCCGGTGAACGGCGTGAGCTCGAGGTCGCCGAACGTCACCGAGACACCGGGCACGAGCGGCCGCACGTCGGTGAAGCCCATCGTCGCGAGGATCGAACGGGCGGCCCGCGACGAGCGGACCGACAGGTAGATCGGGATCGTCCGATCGAGCAGCGCCAGCGACGGGATGTCGAAGTGATCGTCGTGCTCGTGGGTGAGCACCACCGCGTCGAGCGGCGGGATCGCGGCGGGCGTCATCACGCGCGGCGGGTACACGCGATAGGGCAGGTGCTGCGCGTCGCCGAACTCCTCGCGGAGCAGCGGGTCGACCAGGATCGCCGCGTGGTCGGTGTGGAACGCCCACCCCTGGTGCCCGAGGAACGTCGTCCGGAACATCAGTCGCAGGCTTCGTAGAACAGCAGGTCGGAGAAGTCGGCGCGCTTGAGGTCGGCGGGCTTGATGAAGACGTTGTGCGTGTAGTTGTCGTTCTGGATCTGCAGGAGCTGGGTCTCGTAGCCGCGCGCCTTGCCGCGCTTGCTCCGCGGATCTCCCTGCTCGGGATTGGCGTAGCCCCCGAGCCGGGTGTCGGCGCCGCCCGACCACTTCCACACGTGATCCCAGATCTTGCTCTGGTGCCGCGACTTCCAGAGCGCGTCGACGACCTTCGCGCCGCCGACGAGCTCGTCGAAGCGATAGTCGCCCCAGCTGACGCAGCCCTCGCGCTTCTCGAACGTGAGCGACACCGGCTCCTCGAACGGATACAGCGTCGCGCCCTCGATGAGCGAGAAGTCCGACCACAACTTCGAGGCATCGCGGGTGATCGTCGGGAAGTAGAACAGCTTCCGATCCTGGAAGTCCTCCGACCAGAACAGGCTCAGGAGGCCCTTGCGAGGGAAGCCGGGCAGGGCCGGGACCTCGGAGAGATCGATCTGCATCACCGGCAGCAACACGCGTCCACGCGCCTTGGGCCAGGGCGTCTTGAGCGGCAGGTACGGCCGTCCATCACAGGCCTTGCTCGCCCACAGCGGCATCGGCGTCTTGCGCTTCTTCTCGACGATCCGGACGTAGGGCTTGAGCGACGCCCGCAGCGCGGGGTCGAGCGCGGCGAGCTCCTGGGCGGCGGTGCGCGGCTTGGGCTTGGTGGCCTTCGCGCCCTTCGCCGACGAGCCGCTCCCTTCGACGTAGCCGTTCTTGAGCTTCTGCGCGACGAGCTTCTCCCCGGCGCGCGCCGCGGCCGACGCGGATGGGAAGCTCTTGATCTGCGTCTGCCCGTTCGTGCCGAACTTGCCAAACGTGACGATCGTCTCTGCGCCGAGGATCTGGATGGACCAGAACTTCGTGCCACCGTGCTCGAACCGTCGAACCTTCATGCGAGGGGACTCTCTCCACCCATCGGGTGGAACGGGAGCTACTTCTTCTTCGCCTTCGACGGTTTTGACTTCGTCGATGACTTCGAGGTCTTCGTGGACGTGGCGGCCTTCGCCGCCGGCTTCTTCACTGCGGACTTCGACGTCGGCTTCGCAACGGGCTTGGCCTTCGTCGAGGTCTTGGAGGGCTTCTTCGGGGTCTTCTTCGGGGTCGCCGGGGTCTTCTTCGGGGTCGCCGGGGTCTTCTTCGGGGGCTTCTTCGGGGTCTTCTTCGGGGTCGCCTTGGCCGCCATCGCCATGAACGCGCTCTCCGCGATGATCTTCACCGGGAAGCCGTTGGCCTGGAGGTTCTCGGCCGTGATGATCTTGTCGCCCTTCGCCCCGGCGCCGAACAGGTGTGAGCCCTGGTCGCCGACCACGAGGTAGTCGAGATCCTTCGAGACCGACCCCGCGGGGACGCCACGGATCGCGAGCACCTTGGCCTTCGCCTCCTCGCGCGTCATCGAGGACAGCTTGCCCGTGAACATGAACTTCTTGCCGATCGGATCGAACGCCGCACCATCGTCGTCGGCGACCGCCTTCTGCGGCCCGATCTTCGTCTTCGGCTTCGCCGGGACCGTCGGGGCCGGTGCG
>JAPLLF010000975.1 GCA_026387715.1 Pseudomonadota bacterium | reverse complement strand
GCGGGCCCAGGTCCCGCCCTGCCCATGCGATCACCGGCGTCGCGACGCCGAACGCGATCGCCGACGCGATCGCGAGCAGCACCCCCGTCGTGATCGGCGTCGGCATCGCGCGATGGTATCAAGGCGCATGCGTCCATGGTTCGTGATCGGCCTCGCGGCTTGCGCCAGCTCCCCTTCGACGACACCGACGACGACACCGACGACACCGACACCGACGACACCGACACCGACGGCCGCCATCGCGCCGCCGTCGGCAGCCGCGCGGTACGCGGCCGCGGTGCAGGACGCGCGCGAGGCCACGCGCGCGGAGATCGTGCGCGATCTCCGCGCGATCACGCCGACCGCGCCCGGGCTCACCTGGCGGGACGGCAAGGTCCTCGTGGTCACGTGGACCGGCTGGCCGGGCTACGACGGCGCCGTCGGCTCGGCGATGCCGAGCGGGCGCGAGGTGTGGGTGACCGCCGTCCCCGACGTGCAGACGTTCTGCAAGACCGTGGATCCCGACGGGCTCGTCGCGCGCCTCGAGCAACGGCTCGGGCTCCGACCGAACAACGGCAAGACCCGCTTCGTCGAGCTGTGGGTCGCCCCGGGCGATCTGTTTCGTCCCTGTCCCGACGCCGAGATCACCGATGCGCAGTGCGAGCTCGACTTCGACGCGCTGCCGGTGCCCGCCACCGACGCGCACCGACGTTGGTTCGAGAAGCTCCAGGCGGGGTCGTACGGCGAGCCGGGGTATCCGTGGACCCGCCTCGGCTACACCTACGACTGGGGCGGCGCGCGCGAGGTCGGCCCGAGCGAGTTCGTCGTACGCGCGGGGGCCACGGTCGACGTGGCCAAGGTCATGCTGACGTCTGCGTACTGCGGCCGGTGATCTTGGGTAGTATCTCGGGCCATATGACCGACCAGGCGACGGAGACCGAGAAGGCCCTCATGAAGGGGAACCAGGCGCGGCTGCCTGGCATCAAGCAGCGGCAAGAGGGCGCGGCGACTCGCGACTACCTGTTCACGATCGTCGTCGTCGTCGGCGTGCTCGTCGTCGGCGTGTTCGCGTACCTCGCGATCTCGTACCTCTGAGGACGATCACCGGGCGAGCGCGCGGCGCATGACCGTCGCGCCGAGGTGGTTCGGGGCGTCCCAGTCGCGGTGGCCGAGCACCTGGCCGTCCGCTCGCACGGCGTCGATCGCCGCGAGCTCGAGCTCGGCCACCAGGAGCTGCGCGGCGCCCAGCGTCCCGAGGGCGACCACGCCGTCGTCGGGGAACCCGCGGTCGCACGGCGCGAACACGCCGGCGGCGCCGACGTTGGCGTCGACGGCGAGCGACCCCGGCGCGAGGCCCACGGTGGGCGCCTGGACGACGTAGCACTGGTTCTCGAGCGCGCGGGCCTGACAGGCGACCCGCACGCGGTGGTACCCCGCGAGGCTGTCCGTGCAGCTCGGCACCGCGATGACGTTCGCGCCCGCGGTCGCGAGCCGGCGGACGATCAGCGGGAACTCCGCGTCGTAGCAGATCGCCACGCCGAGGCGCACGCCGCCGGCGAGCTCGATCACGTGCTGCGACGCCCCCGCCGAGATGCCCCAGCGCTCGTGTTCGAACCGCGTCATCTGCAGCTTCTCGACGGCGATCGCGTCGCCGCGCGGGCCGATCACGAGGAGCCGGTTGCGCACCACGCCGTCGTCGCTGCGCACCGGGAAGCTCCCGGCGACGACCGTGATGCGATGACGCGTCGCCGCGGCGCGATACGCGGCGTCGTGGTCGCCGAGCAGCTCCTGCATGGCGACGACCTGCGCGTCGAGCGTCGTCGCGGTCGGCACGAGCGACGTCAGCTCCATCGCCGCGTACTCGGGGACGACGCACAGCGCGGCGCCCGCCGCGGCCGCCTCGCCGATCCCCGCGTCGAGCTTCGCGCGCCAGGCGGCGAGCGAGGCCTGGGCCTCGATGGGGTACTGCCAGGCGGCGACCTTCACCGGAGCTCCTTGGTCCAGAACACCATCGGCTTGGCGGTCTCGGCCTCGCCGTCGACGTCTCGCCACGTCATCGTCGTCGTGATCTCCGGACGCCGGCGAAAGCCGTGGCGCGCCCACAGCGTGCCCGGCGGCTGGTAGTCGACCGGACGGCGCGGGTGCGCCGCCGGCCGCTCGACGGCGCAGAACGCCGCGGTGAGGAACCCCTGGCGGCGCGCGTGCGCCTCGCGATGCTCGAAGAACGCGCCGCCGACGCCCCGACCGCGCGCCGCGCGCTCGAGCACCGACTCGCCGAAGTAACACACGGCCTCGGCGGCGTAGCCGGCCCCGACGAGCGCCGGCGCGACGTCGGCGTGCACCACGAGCGGCAGGGCCGTCGACGCGCCGACGAGGCGGTCGCCGTCGCGGGCGATCACGACGAGGCTCGCGGGGGACGACGCGTACGTCGCCAGATAGCGCTCCTCGTAGGCCAGGGTGCCG
>JAPLLF010000922.1 GCA_026387715.1 Pseudomonadota bacterium | reverse complement strand
CCGACAACCAGCGGCTCGAGTTCCTCGGTGACGCCGTGCTGTCGCTCACGGTGAGCAAGCGGCTCATCGACCAGTTCCCCGACGCGCGCGAGGGTGATCTCAGCGTCGCGCGCACCCAGGTCGTCTCCGAGGAGGGGCTGTCGGACGTCGCGAGCAAGGCCGGCATCGGGCAGTGGATCGCGCTCGGCAAGGGCGAGGACAAGTCGGGGGGCCGATCCAAGCCGTCGATCCTCGCGGATGCCTTCGAGGCGATCTGCGCCGCGGTCTACCTCGACGGCGGCTTCGACGCGGCCCGGGCGCTCGTCGATCGGTTGCTCGACGAGCGGATCGTCAACGCCGAGATGCGGAACTTCTTCGACTTCAAGACGCGCCTGCAGGAGACGTCGCAGGCCCGCCTGAAGGCGACGCCGACCTACCGCGTCGTGCAGGAGCTCGGGCCCGACCACGACAAGCAGTTCGTCGTCGCGGTCACGATCGCCGACGAGGAGTGGGGACGCGCGGTCGGCAAGTCGAAGAAGGAGGCCGAGCAGAACGCGGCGGCCGCGGCGCACTTCCGGCTCGAGGGCAGCGACGCCGGCATCAAGCTCAAGAAGTAGCCGCTCGTCGGCTTCGCGCGTCGAGCCTACGCGGCGCGACGCGCGCGCACGAGCCCGAGCACGTCGTCGCGGTTCGGCATCGCCGCCCACGGCCCGAGCTCGCGCAGCGACAGCGCGGCGGCGGCGGCGGCGAGCTCGATGCAGCGCCCGAACGGCAGCGCGCTGAGCAGCGCCGCGGTGAACGCACCGTGGAACACGGACCCGGCGCCGAAGCTATCGAGCACCTCGCTCGGGAACGCATCGACGCGCACCACCTTGTCGCCATGGCGACCGATCGCGCCGTTGTCGCCGAGCGTGATCACGACCGCGCGGGGGCCCATCGCGATCAGCTCGTCGAGGGCGTCGGCCAGCTCGCCGCGAGGCGCGAGCTCGGACGCCGCGCTCTCCGACGCGATCAGGAGGTTCGACACGCCGATCAGCTCGCCGGTGCCGTGCCGGAGCTCGCCGCTGTGGCCGAGCGAGAGGTGCAGGATCACCGGGATGTGGGCGCGCCGCGCGGCCTCGGCAAACGCGAGCTGCAGGTCGGGCATCGTGCCGTCGATCAACGCGGCCGAGGCCCCCTTGAGCGCGCTCGCCAGGTCGACCATGGGGGTGGCGGCATCCCCCCGGTCACCGGCGTAATGCATCCGGAGCGTGCCGTCTGGCGCCACCATGACGACGTCGCACGAGGATGCCCCCTGGCGCGGAGGTGCTCGACGTCGATCCCGGCGTCCTGCAGGGCCGACCGGGCGAGTCCACCGAGCAGGTCCGCGCCGTGCGAGCCCGCGAGCCGGGCGCGACACCCGAGCCGCAGCGCGGCCCGCAGCGCGACCGCGACACCGGGCGCCGGGATGGTCGACATCGCGGCGAGCTCGGCAGCGCCGGCATCGACGATCGGGACGTTCGGCGACAGACTCGAGATCGCGACACCGACCCGCCCCATGCCCACGACGAGCGGCGCATCCCCTTTGGCGTGCACGTGAGCATCATCGCACGAACTGCCGGCCAGTGGCCGGGCCCGGCCTTTCGATGAAAGCACTTGCGCCATCCCGCGTTCCGGATGAGCGTCACCGCCCGTCCGGCCCATGTCTCCTCCCTCACGGCCCTCCCACCCCTCCGAGCGTTCTGAACCGGGGCAACGCAAATCGGAGTCCGTCGGTCAGACCGATCCGTCGAGGGACTCCGTGAACGAACTGGCCGAACCTGCATCCACCCTTCCTGTCGCGGCCCTGGCCGAGCCCAGGCCCCGCGTCCCCGCGATGCTCGCTGACGACGTCCAGCTGATCGCCGCCTGCCGTCGCGGCGAAGCCCGCGCGATGGAGATGCTCTATCACCAGTTCAAGCGCCGGGTTTTCGGGATGGCGCACCGCATCGTCGGCGCGTCTGATGCCGAGGAGGTCGCCCAGGAGGTCTTCGTCCGCGTGTTTCGCGCGCTCGCGAACTTCCGCGGGGACTCCGCGCTGTCGACCTGGATCTACCGGCTGACCGTCAACGCGTCGCTGTCCCACCTCGCACGCCGGAGCCGCCGGCAAGAGGTCGCCGATGATGGCATCATGGAGCAGATGCCCGCGGCCCCGGTCGTCGAACGTGATCCCAAGCTGGCGGCGCGGATCGAAGCCGCGATGGGGCAGCTGCCCGCCGGCTACCGCGCGATCCTCGTGCTGCACGACATCGAGGGCCTGTCGCACGAGGAGTGCGCGTCGATCCTCGAGTGTCGCGTGGGCACCTGCAAGTCGCAGCTGCACAAGGCGCGGGCGCGGATGCGCGAGTTGCTCGGCGCGATCG
>JAPLLF010001177.1 GCA_026387715.1 Pseudomonadota bacterium | reverse complement strand
ACGAGGTTGCCGAGCACCTGGAGGACGCGCGCGCGATCGAACGTGGCCACGAGCGTGCGCGCGCCGGGATCGACGCGGAGCTCCACCCCGCGCTTCGCGGCGTCGGCGGCGAACGCGTCGAGCGTGTCGGCGAGCAAGGTCACGGCGTCGTGTGGGGCGGACTCGAGCGCGAGCTTGCCCGCGTTGATGCGCACGACATCGACCAGATCCTCGACGAGTCGGCCCATGCGGGTGGCGTGATCCAGGATGCGCCTCAGCCCGGCCGCGCGACGGACATCGGCGACCTCCGCGTCCGCGTCGGCCTCCGCGAGCATCGTCGCTTGCAGGACGATGCCGTGCAGCAGGTTGCGCAGGTCGTGGCTGACCATCCCCATCGAGGTGTCACGCTCCGCGATCGCGATGTCGGAGGCAGCCTTGAGGCGGAGGAGGTTGCGCACCCGGATGCACAGCTCCGCGCGATCCACCGGGCGGGTGAGGAAGTCCTCGGCGCCGGCGGTCAGGCCGGACATCCGCGCGTCGTGGTCGTCGAGCGCGGAGACCATGATGATCGGGATGTGCCTGGTGGCGAGGTCGCGCTTGAGCATGTCGGCGACCTCGTAGCCCCCCATCCCGGGCATCAGGACGTCGAGCAGGATCAGGTCGGGCGGATCCTGCGCCACGCTCGCGAGCGCCTCCTCCCCGCTGCTGGCGGTCGACAGCGCGAACTCCTCCGGCGCGAGCATGGCCTCCAGCAGCATGCGGTTGCGGCGCTCGTCGTCGACGATCAGCACGCGCGGGCTCATGACCGCGCCAGCCGTTCGGCGATGCTCGCCAGGAACTCGCGGTAGCGCAGCGGCTTGGCGATGTAGCTGTCACAGCCCGCCGCCAGGATGCGCTCCTCGTCGCCCTTCATCGCCAGCGCGGTGAGCGCGATCACCGGGATGGCGCTGGTCGCGTCGTCGTATTTGAGCTGCATCGTGGCCTGGAGCCCGTCCATGCCGGGCAGCTGGATGTCCATCAGGATCAGATCGGGTTGCTGGGCGCGCGCGAGGGTCAACCCGGCCTCGGCGGTGGTCGCGCCGAGCACGGCGTACCCCGCCGACTCGAGGAGGAACGTCGCGAGCTCCATGTTCGACAGGTTGTCCTCGACGATCAGGATGACCGCCACGTCAGGCCACCACGTGGCGGCGCGCGCTCGCGCGCCGGACCTCTTCGAGGAAGCGCTTCGGCGAGAACGCGGTCTTGTCCATGATCGCGGACACGTAGCCGTTGAGCGCGGAGATGTCGGCCGCGGTGACCTGCTTGGCGGTGACCACGAGGATCGGGATCCGCGAGGTATCCGGATCCTGGTGGAGCACCTCCACCACCTCGAAGCCGTTGACCTCCGGCATCATGAGATCGAGCACGATCAGGTCCGGGAGTTCGCGCCGCGCGAGCTCGATCGCCTCGCGGCCACCGTAGGCCCGGAAGATGCTGCTGGCCAGGCCATCGAGGCGCACCGCCATCAACTCCACCGCCTGGGGCTCGTCGTCGACGACGAGGATCTTGAGCGACCGATCGTGCGCGATCGGAAACAGCCCGAGATCCGCCACCGCGTCGTAGAGCTCCTTGCGCGAGAACGGCTTCTGCAGCACCGCCGCCGCGCCCAGCGCGAAGCCGCGGGTCTGATCCGCGACGATCGAGATGATCACCACCGGCGTCCGCGCGAGCGCCGGGTGCTGCTTGATCCGCGCGAGCAGCTCCCAGCCGTCCATGTCGGGCAGCATGATGTCGAGCGTGATGAGCGCCAGCGGCTCCTGCTGCGCGAGGCGCAGCGCCTCCTCGGCCGAGCTCGCGTGCAGCACGCGGAAGCCCTCCGCCTCGAGCTGGATGCGGATCAGCTCGGCAGATCGCGGGTCGTCCTCGACCATCAGCGCGGTGTTGGTGCTGGAGGCCTGCGCGAGCGGCGCCTCGGTGGGGCGAGCCACGATCGGCACCTCGGCGTGCGATCCCCGGAACGGCAGCCACACCGTGAAGCGCGAGCCATCGCCGACGGCGCTCTCGACGGCGACGGTGCCGCCGTGCAGCTCGGCGAGGAGCTTGACCATCGCCAACCCCAGGCCCGTGCCCTCGAACTTGCGCGCCAGGCCGCTGTCGATCTGGCTGAACGGGCGGAACAGCTGCTCCATCCCCTCCTCGGAGATGCCGATGCCGCTGTCGGTGACGCGGATCTCGAGGAACTCGGCGAACCCGCTGGCGACCAGCGGCAGGCTGCGGCCCGGCCACGGACCCTCCAGCTTGCCGACGTCGGCGCGCGCGACGCGTGCCGCGGCCAGCGTCACCCGGCCGCCGTCGGTGAACTTCACCGCGTTCGACAGCAGGTTGTAGACGATCTGCTTGAGCTTGCGCGCGTCGGCCTCGATCGTCCCCAGCTCCAGCGCGGCGTCCATCGTCAGGCGGATGCGACGGGTCGCGGCCTTCTCGCGGATGATC
>JAPLLF010000304.1 GCA_026387715.1 Pseudomonadota bacterium | reverse complement strand
GCCAGCACGGTCGCGGGCCCCTCGAGCTCGCTGGCGCGATACATCGGCTGGCCGCCGGCGAACGCGGCCACGCCGCGCGCGGAGACCTGGGAGGCGTTCGTCTCGTAGCGGCGCGCCTCACCGTCGGGGCTGTCGTACCAGCGCAGCGCGAGCTGATCGAGATACGGGCGCCCCGCGAAGTGGTCGTCGAACGCGTGGAGGGCGAGCACGCGCTTGCCACGATCGAGGCCGTCGACGACGAACGGGCCGCTGCCGATGGGTCGCTCGCCGGGCGCACGCCCACCCTTGGTGATCGACAGCTGCGGCAGCGCCAGCCGCACGGCGAGATCCGGCAGCGGCGTGCGCAGCACGAGCTCGAGCGCGTCGCCGTCGGCCCGGATGGTCGCGATCGCGGCGAGCGCGAACCTCGCCGGGCCCTTGCGCGCGCGCTCGAGCGAGGCGACGACGTCGGCCGCGGTGAGCTCGCTGCCATCGTGAAAGCGCGCGCCCTTGACGAGCGGGATGCGCACCGTCGTCTGCGCGCCGTCGACGATCGGCAGCTGGATCGCGAGGTGCGGGTGCGCGATGCCATCGGGCGCGTCGAGCGCGTAGAGCGTGTCGAAGATCAGCGCGGCGACCTCGAGCTCCGCGTGGGTCTGCGCGAGCGCGGGATCGAGCGTCACCGGCGCGCCGAGCAGCGACGCCTCGACCACGCCGCCGTACCTCGGGCGGGTCTCGGCGTGCGCGGTCGCGACGGACGTCGCGAGCATCACCGTCGCCGTGACCCCGATCGACCGGGTCAATCGAGCCTCCACAGGTCGACGCGCGTCGCACCGACGAGGCGGACGGCGACGATCACGGCGAGCGGGCGCGCCACCCCCTCGTCGAGCGTCGTGATGCCGACGACGCCCCCCGTGAACGGCTTGCGGAACACCGGCTTGTCGTCGGGGAAGGTCATCACCTTCACCGCGTCGACGTCACCCGCCGGTCCGGCGCCCGCGATGATCACCTCCAGGTGCCCATCGCGATCGACGTCCGCCAGCTCGAACGTCGCGCCGACGAGCGTGAACTCGTGCGCGCTTCCCCCCGGGAGGATCGTCACGGCGAGCTTCGCCGTGGTCGCCGACAGGATCGCCTTGCCGACCACCGGTGCGCCGGCGGCATCGACGAGCTCGCGACACCGCGCCGCGTAGATCGGCCCGACGTCCTTGAGCGCGAGGACGTTGCGCCCCGGCGTCGGCTGGACGGCGCCCCCGAGGCACGTCGGGTCGACGCCCGGCGCCGCCTCGACGACGAGCTGCTGGTGCTTCCAGGTCACGCGCATCGGCGTCGCGATCGGCGACGCATTCGCGACCAGCGACGTCGCGCCCTCGTCGCGCAGCGCCCCGAAGGCGTCGCGCGACCTCGGCACGGCGAGCTCGCCCACCAGCGCGGCGCGCCCGGTCTCGACGAGCCTCCCCCCCGTCATCGCGAACGCGACGACCTCGCGGGTGGTGAGCGCGTACAGCTCCCCGCGGCCATCGCCGTCGAGATCCGCGCCGCCGATCGCCAGGAGCGGCGCCCCCAGCTCGACCGAGGCGAGACGCACGGGCTTCCAGGTGACCGCGACCTGCGTCGGCGGGACATGCACCGGCGCGTGCGCCATCACGGCGGCGTCCAGCCGATCCTGCACGGCGGTGGCGAGCCGCGCGAGGTAGCCAGCGTGCGCGGTCGTGGCACCCAGGCAGAGGCAGGCCGCGACGAGCGCCCCGCGCGACATCAGTCGTCGTACTCGCTCTTGACCGCGGTCTCGTCGGTGATCTCGCCGGGCTTGGCGGCGGTCTCGGTCGGCACGGTGCCCTCGACGAACACCTCCATCATCGTCGTGCCCTTCGGCGCGCCCTCGGGCGCGAGCAGGCCGGTCGCCTTGTCGATCGACACCTCGACGACCTTCGCCGGTCGCGGGAACGCCTTCTTGGGCAGCTTCATCGTCTTGACGACGTCGACGAAGATCGGCACGGCCGTCGTGCCGCCAGCCTCGTGGCCCATCGGGCGATTGTCGTCGAAGCCGACCCACACGCCGATCGCGTAGTCGGGGGTGAGGCCGACGAACCACGTGTCGCGCGCGTCGTTCGACGTGCCGGTCTTGCCCGCGATCGGGATGCCGAGCGCGGTCGCGAGGTGCGCGGTGCCCTCCTCGACGACGGAGCGCATCATGTCGGTGACGACGTACGCGACCTCCGGCCGCAGCGCCTGCGTGGTCGGGCTGGCGGGCATCGGCTTGCCGTCGATCGCGTCGACGAAGCGCGGCGCCTGCGTGACGCCACCCGCGGCGAACGTCGCGATCGCGTTGGTGAGCTCGAGGGGCGTGACCTCCACGGCGCCGAGCGCGAGCGACATCTCGTGCGGCAGCTCGCTCTCGATGCCCATCTTGTTCGCGAGCTCGGCGATCGCCTCGGGTGTCACGTCGTAGCCGATGTGGATCGCCACGGTGTTGATCGACTTCGCGAGCGCCTGGCGCAGGCGCACCGGGCCCATGAACTTTCCGGACTCGTAGTTCTTCGGCTTCCACAGATCGAACACCTCGGGGGCGTCGTTGACGATCGCGCCCGCGGTGTACTTGCCACCGAGCTTCACGCCGGTGAACTTGTCGATCGCGGTCGCGTAGACGAACGGCTTGAACGAGCTCCCGGGCTGCCGCTTCGCCTGCAGCGCGCGATCGAAGCCCGCGACCTTGGACGTGTAGCCACCGACGAGCGCGCGCACCTTGCGCGACTTGATCTCGATGATCACGACCGCGCCCTCGGGCCCCGCCGAGAAGTGCACGCGATGCTTGGCGTGCTTGACGGCCCCGGCGACGGGCGTGGTCTCCGCGGGATCCGCCAGGTCGCCTTCCTCCACGCCGGCGACGACCGGCGCCGGCGCCTTGGGCATCGACATCGTCACGACCTGCACGACATCGCCGCGCTTGAAGCGCTCGCTCGGCTTCTTCGCGTTGCCGTCGGCGTCCGGGGTGTTGAAGCGGGCATCTTCGGGACCGCCGAGCACGAGCGCCGCCTGGTAGTCGCCGAGATCGACGAGCACCTCGTCGTCGGCATCGAACGCCTCGAGCACGACCGCCTCGTAGATCTCGTGGCTCGCGGGCCCGCCGGACGGTAAGCGCTTCGCGAGCTTGGCGACCTCGGCGTCGACCTTGTCGGCCTTCACGGTCCGCACCGGCCGCCCGATGCCGTGGCGCTTGTCGACCGCGCGGAGCCCCGCCTGGAGCGCCCGCTGCGCCTGCTCCTGCATCGCCGGATCGAGCGTGGTGCGGACCTTGGCGCCGAGCGTGTCGATGTTGTCCTTGCCCTTCTCCTTCTCGAGCACCGCGGTCACCGGCTCGATCCACTCCGGCGCGTGGTTCATCTCGGGGAACGGGTTCTTCACGATCTTGATCGGCTCGTTCTTCCACTTCATCGCCTCGTCGGTCGTGATCTTGCCCATCACGACGAGCTGGTTGAGCACGTAGCTCTGCCGCTCCTTGGCGCGCTCGCGGTTCTTCTCCTTCGACGGCGAGATGCCCTCGGGCGACTTCGGCAGCCCGGCGAGCAGGGCCGCCTCGCCGACGTTGACGTCCGCGATGCCCTTGCCGAAGTAGTAGCGGGCCGCTTCCTCGACGCCGTAGCGCCCGCGCCCGAAGTAGATCTGGTTGAGGTACAGGTTCAGGATCTGGTTCTTCGTCAGCTTCGACTCGACGCGACGCGCCAGGATGATCTCCTGGACCTTGCGCTTGAACGTCTTCTCGGGCGTGAGGAAGAACGTCTTGACGACCTGCTGGGTGATCGTCGACGCGCCCTCCTTGCTGTGCCCCGCGCGGACGTTCGCGAACAGCGCGCGCGCCATGCCCGTGTAGTCGATGCCGTCGTGCTTCCAGAACTTGTTGTCCTCGGCGGCGACGAACGCGT
>JAPLLF010000270.1 GCA_026387715.1 Pseudomonadota bacterium | reverse complement strand
CATCTTCCGCACGAAGCGCCCGAGGTGGCTCCGCGAGTAGTTCGGCATGAACTTGCGCAGGAACACGCGGAGGTCGGCCTCGACCTCGGCCGCGGTCTGGTAGCGATTCGCGCGCGAGCGGGTGAGGCACTTGTCGACGATGGCCTCGAGCTCCGCGGGGATGCCGGGCGTGATCTCGTTGATCGGGCGATACTTCGCGTCGCGGACCTTGATCAGCAGGTCCATCTCGTTCGTCGCGGTGAACGGCGGGATCCGGGTGATCATCTCGTAGAGGCACGAGCCGAGCGAGAACACGTCGCTGCGGTGATCGAGCTTGCGGCCGAGCGCCTGCTCGGGGCTCATGTACTTGACCTTGCCCTTGATGACGCCGGTCTTCGTCGTGACGCGCGAGAGCGTCGCCTTGGCGATGCCGAAGTCGCACAGCTTCACCTCACCGGAGTAGCTGCAGATGATGTTCGACGGCGACACGTCGCGATGGATGATCCGCAGCGCCCGCCCGCGGCTGTCGACGGCCGAGTGCGCTGCGTGGAGGGCGGCGCCGACCTCCGCGGCGATGTACGTCGCATGCTCGGGCGGCACGGCCTTCTTCTTCGCGCGGCTGCGCTCGAGGACCATGCGCATGTCCTTGCCGTCGACGTGCTCCATCGCGATGAAGTACTCGCCGTGCGCGCGCGCGAACTCGTAGACGCGTGCGATGTTCGCGTGCCGCAGCACGCTCGCGATCTTCGCCTCGTCGACGAGCATCTGGATGAAGTCGTCGTCCTCGGCGAGGTGCGCGAGCACGCGCTTGACCGCGACGAGGTGCGGCGTGCCGTTGCCATCGAACGTCTTCGCTCGATAGATCTCCGCCATGCCACCGAACGCGATGCGATCGAGCAGGTGATAGCGACCGAGTTGCTGGGCCCTTCTCAACTCCCGACGATCGTACCTCGCGCGGGGTGGATCTGCCCAGTCTTACATGTCCCACCACCCGTGCGATCGCGCTGGGATTCGCTATCATCGAGCGATGCTTCGCTCCGTTGCCCTCGCAGTCCTCCTCGTCGGTTGCTCCAAGTCCGCCGGGAACCAAGAAACCGGCGCGGCGCCGGTGGGCGGTGCCGCCAAGAAGATCGCGGTGCCCACCGACGAGGGCATGCCCCCCGGATCGGGTGGGATCGCCGCCATGGGTGGCGCGAAGGATGGCAGCAACGGTCCCGCGAGCGTGCAGATGAAGTCCGGCGCGGACGAGCGCTTCCGGCTCAAGCCCTCCGAGGGCAAGCTCGCGATCGAGCTCCCGGCCGACCTCAAGCCGGGCACCGAGGCGAGCGCGAAGCTCACGGTGACACCGGCCGAGGGCTTCAAGGTCAACGCCGAGTACCCGACGAAGCTGTCGCTCCAGGCACCCGCGGGCGTCACGCTGGCCAAGAGCGAGTTCTCCGGCGGTGGCGCCGACAAGGCCAAGGGCGACGCGGATCAGCTCGACGAGAAGGGGCTCGTGATCACCGTCAAGCTCACCGCCACGGCGGCGGGAAGCTACACCGTCAACGGCACGTTCAAGTTCGCGGTGTGCGATCACGATCAGTGCCTCGCGAAGAAGGAGACGATCGCGCTCCAGATCGCCGCGAAGTAGCGCTACGGTCGTCGGAGATGCCGCTGCCGAAACCGGAAATCAAGGACCTCCTCGGCGGCCTCGGCGAGGCCGTGCGCGACGACTTCACACGCAATCGTCGCGTGATGTCGTTCGCGGAGTACCTGGCGCTCGTCGTGGCCGACCCGGCGCGCCAGCTGCGCAGCTCGTCGCAGTATCTCGTCGACTGCCTCGAACACTACGGCTCGTCGATGGTGAAGTACCCGTGGGGCGAGGTCCGTCGCTTCCACCTGTTCGACGCGCCGTGGGCGCACGGCGAGGATCGGCTGTTCGGGCACGAGCACGTGCAGAACGAGGTGCACGCGACGTTGCGCTCGTTCGTCCAGGACGGGCGCGCGAACAAGCTCATCCTCCTGCACGGGCCGAACGGCTCGGCCAAGTCGACGTTCATCCGCTGTCTCGGGCGCGGCCTCGAGCACTACTCGACGCTCGACGAGGGGGCGCTCTACCGGTTCTCGTGGATCTTCCCCGCGGCGAAGCACACGCGCTCGGGGATCGGCTTCGGCGGGATCGCGGGCGCGGGCGTCGGCGTCGATACCGTCGAGACCTTCGCGTACCTGCCGGACGACGTGATCGACGCGCGGCTCCCCGACGAGCTGCGCGATCATCCGCTCCTCCTCATCCCGCTGGAGGAGCGCGAGAAGCTGATCTCGAAGCTGTTCGGCGACCACGTGACGGTGCCGATCAGCGACTACCTCCAGATCGGAAGAGC
>JAPLLF010000151.1 GCA_026387715.1 Pseudomonadota bacterium | reverse complement strand
CCGGATAGTCGGACGATGCTTCTACATCAAGAAGCTGGATCCCGACCACGCACCGGTCGGGATGGCGTCCGATCCGCCGACCATCAACCAGTCCGCCCTGAAACCGCCTGCGATCCATCAAGGGAACTGCTCCCTAACAGTGAACGCCTCGCGCGAGGACGACGCCGTGGCCGACGTGTAGAGCACGTGCACGAGGTCCTCCCCGTCGAGCAGCACCGCGTGGATCCGGTGGTAGCGCTTTGGCTGATCCCGCGGCGTGAAGTCGACCTCGAGCTGGGCGCCTTCGAGCCCGTCTGGCGTCGTGATCTTCGACGCTCGCGTGGTGAGCGTCGCGCCCGGCAGCGCCTGCTGGGCGTCGACGAGGAGCTGCGCGACGAACGCCTCGTTGAAGTCGGTTGGTCGCAGGTGCGCTCTGGCGCGCACGACGGTGATCGACTCCTTCGCGTCGTTCTTCGTCGGCGGGGTCCACACCGTCGTGACCGACTCGCGCGTCGTGGTCTCGTGTGACGTCCACTCGTCAGGCGTGTCGTAGACGAGCTTGCCAGGCTTGCCCGGCGCCGTGGGTCCATCCTCGGCGGCGTTGCACGCGCTCACGTCGACGAGAAGCGCGACGAGGAGCAAGGCCCTCATGGCACCACCCCCACGGTGCCGCTGTCCTCGAGCCCCAGCTGGTGCTCGGCAGCCAGCGCGGCCGCCCGCTGGGCTTGCTCGCGCACGGCGGCGCCGTACGAATCGTGGACGCCCTGCCAACCGTCGGTGTTCTTGTTTCGATCGACGAGCGCCTTCTCGTCGTCGTTCAGATCCGCGTAGCGCCACAGCGCTGACTCCGGGCCTGGGTCGTACGGCGTGTTCGGCTCGTGGGCAGCGCCGACGTGCGAAGGGATGGCCGCCGACGGTGGCGCGGGCTCGAGCCCGCTCTCGACGGCCTCGTGCGGGAGCTGCTCCTCCGCCGGCACGTCGCCGTGGGCGCGCGCGGCCCACACGATCCCCATCGCAACACACAGCCCTGCAAGCAACCAGATTCGCATCCTCGCCCTCCCTGAATGTTCGTGCCGCCACGCCGCCCAACGCCGCCAGGCTCATCGAGCCGATTTTTCTACTACCGGATTCGATCCGAACCACGCAAGAGCCTTGCGTGCGAATCGCAAGAGTCTTGGTGTTGTAAACGCGATGTGCGATGTGGGCGGTGATCCCGTCCGAGTCAGAATCCTCGAACGGATGAGGGCGCTCCTCCGACACCAGTACCGCCGTCGCCGATCAGGCCACGACGATCTGGAGTGGCTAGGGGGCAGCTGAAGACAAGATGGCCACCGCCCTCGCAGGAGAAGCAGCTAACGTCGGTCGGCGTGAAGTTGGAGATCGCGAACTGAACGGTCTCCTTCTCCAGCTCGTCGCGGGAAGGGCAACTCTCAGCGGGGCATCTCGTACACGCGCCACTCCTCGCCTCGCCGACGAACTGCGACGTCTGGTCGGCCCAGAATTCGAACCGGATCGTGGGCGCCTTCAGGGCGTCCGCGTAGCTCCCATATCGCTGATGAAACACGAGGGCCGCGCCCGTTCCATCCACTTCGAGGAGTTGTGGTGTTCCATCCGCGGTGACGCTGGTGATCTGCGCGGGGATTGTGACCCGGACGATCAGCTCGAATGCCTGTGGCGGACGCTCCTCCGACGCCAGGCAACCCATCACGAAAAGAAGGTGCCCCACAAGCAACCACCTCACCCCTGCGCCCACGGCCAACCGTACCATTCCCGTCGAGCCCTACACCGCGGATCGATGAGCGCGACGACGTCGCGCCCAACCCGCCAGGCGCCGACGAGGTCTGCGCCGGGGCTCACATTCGGCCGGCGGACCCGACCCTGATCGCGTCGAATGGCTGCGTCGGTGCCACGAGCTGATCGAGCGTGACCCCCGTGTAGCCAGACGCCGACCACGACGTGAAGGGGATCGAGTGCAGGCCAAGGGAGGTATCATCCCAGCCCGGGAGGCCCGCGAGGTCCGGCATCTCGAAGTCGCTCGCGATCGCGGCATAGGCTGCGGTTGCATGCAGGGTCCAGGTCGATGTTCCGGAGGCGGTGAACGCGTACACATCGGCCGCCACCTCCGGGCGGTTCCAGTGGAGTCGAGTCGAGGGCGAGCTCGCGAGCACCGAGGGTGGAGCTGTCATGCCCAGCCGGGGGAGCTGGGAGAGGTCGAAGTTGTCATCGAGTTGACGACCCGCGCGCAACCGTGCGCGAAGCGTCGTGCCATCACTCTCGCCGGCCGAGACGAGGTTCAGATCGCTGGGCCCGAGCGCGGTCTCGGGCGCTTGAAAGATGAACGTGTCCAGGCCGGTCGCGCTGATGCTCGTGGTCCGACCGGCGAGCACGATCCGCGTCCCGTAGATCGCGGCGTCGTTGTGTGTCGGCGTCATCCTTACGAGATCGAATCCGAGCGCGAAGTCCACCGGTTGCTGGCCACCCATGACGTCGCGCAAGATGATGATCTTGCTCGCGAACTGTCCGAGTAACCCGACGAGATCGTGACGCCCCGGGGCGCCGCGAACCGTGTAGTCCCCGTTGGCGCCCCCACCTCTAGCGCCACCCCAGTCGAACGCGGCTTGATCGGGGCTGGCCGGGAGGTAGGTGCCCGTCAGGTCGACGAAGGAGGCATCGCATGGTCGCGGATCGACGAGCATCGGCTCGTCGGTGGTGAGCTGGTAGATCGACGCGCCTTGCGCACCCTCCACGCCGCACGCCATGATCACGCTGTAACGGGAGCTGGCCACGGTGAGGGTGTGAACCCCCGTGGCGTCGGGGATGCTGACGAGCCACGCCCCATCACCGTCGCGGTAGGCGACGAATGCACTCGGCGCCGCGGGGGCCGAGAAGATGACGGTCGGCCCGGCATCACCCACACCATCGCCATCGGTCCCACACGCCGCGACGAGCGAGACCACCATCACGACCGCCCTGAATTTCATGTGCCCTGGTAGCACGACATCTGGAGATTGCCGTCGCTCACCGCGGATCGATGAGCGCCACGACGTCGCGCACGGTACGCCTGGTCGTGTCGATCGTCGCGTCGGCGCGCGCGTAGAGCGACGCGCGGGCGGCGAGCAGGGCGCGCAGCTCGGCGAACGCGTGCGGGTTCTCGCGCATCGGCCGCTGGTCGCCCTGGGCGACGACGCGGTTCCAGTGATCCTCGGGCCGCGCCTTGAGCCACACGGTCCGGCAGCGGGCGCGGAGCAGGGCGTAGGTGGTGGGATCGTTGACGATCGAGCCGCCGGTCGCGATCACCACGCGGCTGTTATTGGCGAGCAGCGAGGTGAGGACCTCGCGCTCGACGCGCCGGTAGTAGGCCTCGCCGTGGAGCGCGAACACGTCGGCGAGCGGCAGGCCGGCGGCGGCCTCGATCCGCTGATCGAGCTCGACGAACGCGACGCCGAGCCGCTTCGCGAGCTGGGCGCCGACCGTCGACTTGCCGGCCCCACGCACGCCGAGCAGCGCGAGCGGCTTGTCGATCGGGGCGTCGGCCTCGACGAGCAGCGCGGACGGCGACGTACCCAGCGCGGCCGCGACCTCGGCGAACCGGCGCAGCGAGATGTTGCCGTCGCCGGTCTCGAGCTGGGCGAGGAACCGCTCGCTGACCCCGCTGGTCTCCGCGAGCTCGCGCCGCGACCACCCGCGCCGCTCGCGGTGCGCGCGGACCGCGGCGCCGACCGATGACAGGAAGGTCACGGCAGGCAATATAGTGCAGGTAATTCGATGGTGACAAGCAGTAAATTGCTTGATACCGATGACCCGATGGATCCGGTAACGAACGAGCCTGCGCGCGTCGAGTTCGAGACGCACCCGAGTCGCTACAAGCACTGGAAGCTCGCGGTCGACGGCGACGTCGCCCGCCTGGTGATGGCGGTCGACGCGGACCACCCGCACCGCCCGGGCTACGAGCTCAAGCTCAACTCGTACGACCTGTCGGTCGACATCGAGCTGGCCGACGCGATCCAGCGGCTGCGGTTCGAGCACCCGGGCGTCCGCGCGCTGGTCATCTCGGCCGATCTCGACCGCGTGTTCTGCTCGGGCGCGAACATCTACATGCTCGGGCTGTCGACCCACTCGTTCAAGGTGAACTTCTGCAAGTTCACCAACGAGACGCGGCTTTACCTTGAGGACGCGAGCGCGCTAGGCGGACTCGCCTCGATCGCGGCGTGTCGCGGCACCACCGCCGGCGGCGGCTACGAGCTCGCGCTCGCGTGCGACGAGATCATGCTGGTCGACGACGGCAACTCGGCGGTCAGCTTCCCCGAGACGCCGCTGCTCGCGGTGCTCCCGGGCACCGGCGGCCTCACGCGGCTCGTCGACAAGCGCAAGGTCCGCCGCGATCGCGCCGACGTGTTCTGCACCACCGCCGAGGGCATCAAGGGCAAGCGCGCCAGGGAGTGGAACCTCGTCGATCACGTCGTCGCGCGCACGAAGTGGGACGAGACCGTGCTCGCCCGCGCCAAGGCCGTCGCCGCCGCGCAGACGATCACGCGGGGCTCGGCGTTCGCGCTGCCCGCGCTCGGCGGCACGGTCGCGACGGCGGGCGCCGTCGACAGCCTCGCGTACCGCTTCGTGCGGCTCGTCGTCGATCACGCGACGCGGACCGCGACGCTCGACGTCACCGCGCCGGACGCCGTGGAGGATCCCGACGCGATCGCCGCCACCGGCGCCGAGCCGTGGGCGCTGCGCGCGTTCCGCGAGCTCGACGACGCGCTCCTCCACCTGCGGTTCGAGCACGCTGACATCGGCGTGGTGCTCGTGCGCACCCACGGCAAGCACGACGTCGTGCGCGGCTGCGACGAGGCGCTGGCGAAGTCGACCACCGGGTTCGCGCGCGAGGTCCGGCACCTCCAGCGCCGCGTGCTCAAGCGGTTCGACAACACCGCGCGCAGCTTCTACGCCGTCGCCGACGCCGCCGACTCGTGCTTCGCGGGCGTGCTGCTCGAGCTCGCGCTCGGCAGCGATCGGTTCTACATGCTGCTCGACGACAAGGGCACGATCGGCGTGTCGACCTCGGTCGCCAACGCGGGCTTCCACCAGACCTGCACGAACATGTCGCGGCTCGAGGCGCGGTTCTACGGCGATCCCGGCAAGGTCGACGCGATCCTGCGCCGCGGCGCCGAGGGCGCGATCCCGACCGAGGAGGCCGACAAGCTCGGCCTCGCCACGGTCGCCGCCGATGACATCGACTTCGCCGACGAGCTGCGCATCGCCGTCGAGGAGCGCGCGTCGCTGTCGCCCGACGCGCTGACCGGCATGGAGGCGTCGCTGCGCTTCGTCGGCCCCGAGACCCTCGAGACCAAGATCTTCGGCCGGCTGTCCGCCTGGCAGAACTGGATCTTCACCCGCGCCAACTCGACCGGCGAGCACGGCGCGCTCACGCTCTACGGCCAACCGGAACGCCCCCAGTTCCAGTGGAAGAGGACCTAAGTCATGACCGCAGGTACCGTACTCACCGACGACAAGATCCCGAACAACGTCAACCTCTCGGGCGACAAGCGCCTGCAGCGCGCCCTCGAGGCGTGGCAGCCGGCGTTCATCGACTGGTGGAAGACGATGGGCCCGGTCGGCTGGCAGCAGAAGGACATCTTCCTGCGCACCGCCGTGTCCGTCGAGACCGACGGCTGGGCGCACTTCGACTACGTCAAGATGCCCGACTATCGCTGGGGCATCTTCCTCGAGCCCAAGGTCGAGGGTCGCCTCCACCATTTCGGTGACAACCTGGGCACGCCCGTGTGGGACGAGGTCCCGGGCGAGTTTCGCAACCTGCTGCGCCGGCTGATCGTCACCCAGGGCGACACCGAGCCGGCCAGCGTCGAGCAGCAGCGCGACCTCGGCGCCACCGCGCCGTCGCTCTACGACCTCCGCAACCTGTTCCAGGTGAACGTCGAGGAGGGCCGCCACCTGTGGGCGATGGTCTACCTGCTCCACACCTACTTCGGCCGCGACGGCCGCGAGGAGGCCGACGAGCTGCTGCAGCGCCGGTCGGGGGACGTCGACAAGCCGCGCATCCTCGGCGCGTTCAACGAGCCGACGTCGCACTGGCTGTCGTTCTTCATGTTCACGATGTTCACGGATCGCGACGGCAAGTATCAGCTCGCGGCGCTCGCCGAGAGCGGCTTCGATCCGCTCGCGCGCACCTGCCGGTTCATGCTGACCGAGGAGGCACACCACATGTTCGTCGGCGAGTCCGGCATCCAGCGCGTGTGCAAGCGCGCGTGCGAGCTGATGAAGGCCGACGCCAACGGCGAGGTGCGCGCGCAGGGCGGCATCGATCTGCCGACGATCCAGAAGTACTTGAACCTCTGGTACACGCTGTCGCTCGACCTGTTCGGCGGCGAGGTGTCGTCCAACGCGGCCGACGCGTACGCGGCGGGCCTCAAGGGGCGCTACAAGGAAGAGCGCTACGACGAGCACAAGCTGATCGGCAGCACGTTCGCGATGGACGTGCTCCGCGAGGGCAAGATCGTCCACGAGGACGTGCCGATGCGCACCGCGCTCAACGAGGTGCTGCGCACCGAGTACATCAAGGACTGCCAGCGCGGCGTCGATCGCTGGAACAAGACGATCCACGACGCGGGCGTCGCGTTCGAGCTCAAGCTGCCGTCGAACAAGTTCAACCGGCAGATCGGCATGTGGTCGACGCTCAACAAGCAGATCACGCCCGATGGCCAGATCGTCGACGCGTCGGCGTGGGCCGCGGCGGCTCCCTCGTGGTTGCCGACCGCCGAGGACGAGACCTACATCAAGTCGCTGATGAAGCCCGTGTTCGAGCCCGGCAAGATGGCGTCGTGGATCGCGCCGCCGCTCAAGGGCATCAACAACCTGCCCGGCGACTTCGAGTACGTCCGCTAAAGGATCGATCGACGGAGCCTTCGTAGGCGTGGGCGTAGGCGTGGACGTGGACGTGAGCGGCGACGGCGACGGCGACGGTGCACGTCGTCGTTGACCTGGGCGGGCAGCGTCGCCGTGGAACCCAGGGAAGGGAGCACCAGAGCACATCGAGACTGCCAGAGGGTCATGCCGATCAGACGACTCAGCCTCGCCTTCCGACTGGAGACGCGAAGGTCGGTTGACGCTGTCCGCTCAGGTCGAGGTCAACGTGCACCGTCGCCGTCGCCGTCGCCGTCGACGTCAACGACGACGTCAACGACGGTGTCAACGACGACGACATCAACGACGACGACGTTGGTACGATCTCTCGCGTCCGCTAGCTGACTAGCCGGACGACGGCGACGAAGTGCGCGCCGCACCCGACGATGGTCAGCAGGTGGAAGATCTCGTGATAGCCGAACACGAGCGGTGACGGGTCCGGCCACCGGACGAGGTAGATCACCGCGCCGAGCGTGAACAGCGCGCCGCCGCCGATGATCAGGGCGAACGAGCCCGCGTCGATCGCCGCGCGGAGCTCCGGCATGTAGGCGACGGCGACCCAGCCCGCGGCGACGAAGCACGCGGCGGTGATCGCGCGCGGCGCGTGGGGCCAGGCGACCGCGCGGAGCACGCCGACGCCGCACACGGTCCACGCGAGCACGAGGAGCTTGGTGCCGGTCGTGCCGCCGAGCCCGAGGAGCGAGAACGGGGTGTAGGTCCCGGCGATGAACACGAAGATCGTCGCGTGATCCGCGCGGCGGAGCCACGCCCACACCCGCGGGCTCCAGTCCGCGCGGTGCAGGGTCGCGCTCACGCCGAACAGCGCGGCGAGGAAGACCGCGTACACCGCGCAGGCGACGCGGGTGCGCGCGTCGTGGACCGACGCGACCAGCAGCAGCCCCGCGGCGATCGCGACGTGGAACGC
>JAPLLF010000274.1 GCA_026387715.1 Pseudomonadota bacterium | reverse complement strand
CGGCGGCGGCGGCGGCGAGCGCGGTCGCGCCGCCGAGCGGCGTGATCACGCGATCGTCCGTGGTGAACAACGCGGCGGACGTGGTGCCGGCGAGGTAGCCCGCGATCGTCGCCGTGATCGCGAGCGAGCTCGTGCCGAGCGCGATGTCCTCGGGCAGGAAGAAGTACGCGCCGAAGAACCCGAGCGCGGCGCCGCCGAGCGACGCCCCGGCGACGCCGGTGCTGTCGAGCGCCCCGAACCCGTTCGCGATCGAGCCCGTCGCGGTCGCGCCCGCGAGGGCCGCGAAGATGATCGCCTGGCGCCGCCCGATCTGGGGCCTGGGAAACAGCTCGACCTGCAGGCGCGTCTCCTGATCGGGCAACACGACGATCCGCCGGGTCTGGCCCTCGTGCCCGGGAGCCTCGAGGGCGAGGTTGTAGGTGCCGGCCTTGAGCTGGCGGGCCTGGTAGCGCCCGATCCCGACGAAGTTGTTGTCGAGGAACAGCCGGGTGTCCCCGGGCGTCGCCTGGATCGCGAGGCGCCCCTTCACGGGATCGAGCGGCACGAACACCGTGAGCGGCTTGCCGATCCGCGTCTCGAGCGGCCGGGTCACCGCCTCGTACCCGGGCTTCTCGATCAGCATCGTGTAGTGACCGCCGAACACGTCGATCGGGGCCCCACTCACACCGTGGGCCGCGACGCCGGAGTCGGGGTTCGAGATCGTGATCTGCGCGTCGCCGGGGTCGGTCTGCACGAACACCTGCGCGCGGAGCGCGGCGAGCACGCCGATGCGCGCCGAGACGTTCTCCTTGTCGACCTGCGGATCCGGGGCGCAGGCTGTGGCGCGCTTGGCATCGGCGGGGATCGCGTAGACGTAGCGCTCGTAGTAGGCGATGGCGCGCTCGTAGTCGAGGTCCCGCTCGAGCGCCTGGCCGATGTCCTTGAGGATCGAGTAGAAGTCCGGCTTGAGGCAGTACGCGGCGATGAACTCCTTCACCGCGGGCGCGTAGTCGCCCTGCAGGTAGAGCGTCTCGCCGCGCTGGTAGTGCTCGGCGCCCAGCCGCAGCAGCTCGTCGGGAGGCAGCGGCGGGACCGCCGGGCAGTCGTCGATCTCGAGGACGAGGACGTCCTTGCCGATGTAACCGGCGTCGCGCTGCCGCGGATCGCGCGGCTGCGCGCGCGCGACGATCGGGATCGACGTCGCGAGCAGGGTGAGCGCGAGCGCGAGGCGCACGCGCCGCTAGGTCCCGGTCTTGGGCGTGGCGCCGCCGAACGGATTGCCGCCGAGCCCGTCGGGGCCAGGCGTGCGCCCGTCGGTCGACGAGCCGGCGCCGGGCTTCGCGCCGCTGCCGCTGCCGGTCGGCGGCGGCTTCTTGATGATCATCGGCGTCGCGCCACCCTTGGGCTTGGTCAGCGTGAGCTGCTGGATCGGGTTCTTCTTGATCTCGACCGGATTGAACTTGAACGGCTTGTCGTTGTAGCCGTCGATGTGCGCGACGCCCTCGTAGAACCGGTCCTTGAGCACGACCGGGAACGTGCACGGGGTCGTCGTGCACTTGTCGACGCCGTCGAGCTGGATCGACGCGCCGGCCGGGTTGGTCTCCACCTTGACGTCGAGCGTCTCGTAGGCCGGCTCGGCCGGCCCGGCGTCGATCGCTGGCGCGACCGCGGCATCGACGACGACGGGGGGCACGATCGGGAGGACGGCGCGCCCGACGGCCTGCTTGCTGGGCCCCATCATCATCACGACGGTGACGACGATCGCGGCGACGATCACCGAGATCATCGCGATCCACGCGACGAGCCGGAGCGGGCCCGCCTTGGCAACACGCTTGCGCGGCCCCGTGATCTTCGCGCGCTCGGTCGACCGCGTGGGATCGTCCTGTAGCGCCGTGATGTCGGCGAGCAGCTCGGTCGCGTCCTTGTAGCGATCCTTGCGATCCTTGGCCATCGCGCGCAGGACGATCGCCTCGTACTCCTCGGACAGCTCGGGGCGCAGCTCGCGGAGCGGCTTGGGATCCTCGCCAAGGACCTGCGAGATCACGCTGAGGTAGTTGTTGCCGAGGAACGGCGCGCGGCCGGTGCCGGCCTCGTACATGATCACGCCGAGCGCGTAGATGTCGACGCGGTGATCGAGCTCGTCGTCGCCGCGCGCCTGCTCGGGCGACATGTAGAGCGGCGTGCCGAGCACCATGCCGGTCTGCGTGAGGCGCTGGACCTCTTCTTCCTCGCTGCTCGCGCGGAGCGACTTCGAGATGCCGAAGTCGACGACCTTCACGAAGTCCTGATCCTTCTGCTTGAGCAGGAACAGGTTCTCCGGCTTGATGTCGCGGTGCACGACGCCCTTGTCGTGTGCGGCGGCGAGCGCGGACGCGACCTGCGAGACGATCTTGAGGATGCGCTGCTCGGGCAGCCGGGTCTCCCGGGCCAGGCACTCCGCCAGCGACTCCCCGTCGAGGAACTCCATCACGATGAACGTGCGGCCGTCGTCGGTGGTGCCGATGTCGGCGATGTCGATGATGTGCTCGTTGCGCACGCTCGACGCGAGCTGCGCTTCCTTCTTGAGGCGGGCGACGATGGCCTCGCGCTGCGCGTACTTCTCGAGCAGGACCTTGATCGCGACCTTCTTGTTGATCAGCGTGTGGGTGGCCTCGTAGACCGCCCCCATGCCGCCCTGGCCGACCTTGCGCGTGATCAGGTAGCGCTCGGCGAGCAGCTTGCCGACGATCTCGGGCTGCGTGCCGCCGCCGAACGCGTCCATCACCGCCACCCCCGGCGATCCACCCGACGATCGGGTCGGGCTGCTCTTCGATTCGCTGGCGCTGCGCTCGGCCGCGGTCGCCACCGCGGTGTCGTGGGCGCCCATCATCGAATCGCCCTCGTGCGAGCGAACGACGATGCGCTGCGGCGTGTCCGCGGGCGCGCGACCGGGCTGCGTCGGCGTGGTCGTGGGCTCGCCACTCCCCACGCCGGATGCCTCGGTTTTGTTGGAGCCAGACCCGCTGCTCATTCGCCCGTGGCTCGATGGTAGGTGGGGGACCCGACAAAATCAAACGTGATGACGCACGTCTACCGGCTCGCGGATGTTCGATGTTGCCAAGTTTCGCATATTGGAATAAACAATCTATATGAGCCGGGTCGACCTGTTTCGCCTGCTGGGAGACGAGGACCGCTTGCGGCTCCTGGCCCTGTGCGCGGAGAACGAGTTGACCGTGGGCGAGCTCGCCACGTTGCTCGGCACCAGCCAGCCGCAGATCACCAAGAAGTCTCATCCGCTGCGCGAGGCCGGGCTGCTGGCGGCGCGCCGCGACGGCACGCGGACCCTGTTGAAGTCGGAGATCTCCGAGGGCGACGCGATCGGCGTGGCGATCCTCCAGGCCGGGCTCGCCGAGGGACACACGCTGTGCAGCCGCGACGGCAGCCTGGCGCGCGCCGCGGCGCTGATCGCGCAGCGCGAGGAAGACTCGCGGCGCTTCTTCGACGACGGCCACGACGCGCTCGAGCGGGCCCTGCCGGCGGCGATCGCCATCACCGAGGACGCCGCGACGTTCGTCGACTGGCTCCCCGCGCTGGCGCCGCTCCTGCCGGGGCGCGCGCTCGCCGTCGACCTCGGCACCGGCGACGGCACGCTGCTGCCGCTGCTGTCGCCGCTCTACGAGCGCGTCGTCGCGGTCGATCGCAGCGCCTCGCGGCTCGCGCAGTGCGCCGCGCGGATCGCCGCGTGGGGCCTGCCGAACGTGCGGCTGCGCGAGGGCGACGCCGACGACAGCGGCCTAGCCGAGGACATCGCCGCGCGCGGCGGCGCGGACCTCGTGGCGATGGCCCGCGTGCTCCATCACGTGGCGCGACCCGACGTCGCGCTCGTCGCCGCGGCGCGGCTCGTCAAGCGCGGCGGGCACCTCGTCGTCGTCGACTACCTGCCGCACGAGGACGAGGCGATGCGCGATCAGGGCGACGTGTGGCTCGGCTTCCCGCCGGGCAAGCTCGCCGCGTGGTTCGAGCGCGCCGAGCTCGAGGTCGTCGTCCTCGCGCCGTACGCGTCGCTCGCGCCCCGCTCCACCGAGCACCCTCCCAGACTTCTCGCGGTCGGCCGCAAGCCGATGCGCCCCAACTAACGACCAGCCGACCATCACAAAGAGAAACACCATGGACAACCGCACCGAGTTCCCCGCGTTCAAGATCAAGGACATCACCCTGGCCGAGCTCGGCCGCAAGAAGATCCGCATGGCCGAGAAGGAGATGCCGGGTCTCATGTCGCTCCGCGAGGAGTTCAAGGGCAAGAACCCGCTCGCCGGCGCGCGCGTGGCGGGCTGCCTCCACATGACGATCGAGACCGCGGTGCTCATGGAGACGCTCGTCTCGCTCGGCGCCGAGGTGACGTGGACGTCGTGCAACATCTACTCGACGCAGGACGAGGCGGCCGCCGCGATGGCGAAGGCCGGCATCCCGGTGTTCGCGTGGAAGGGCGAGAACCTCGAGGAGTACTGGCAGTGCATCGAGCTCCAGCTCAACGCGTTCAAGGGTGGCAAGGGTCCGAACCTCATCCTCGACGACGGCGGTGACCTCACGCTGCTCGTGCACAAGGGCGTCGAGTGCGAGAAGACCGGCAAGTCGCCGGACCTCGCGTCCGCGACCAACGAGGAGATGCGCGTCATCTTCTCGGTGCTCCAGACCTCGCTCAAGGCGAGCAAGGATCGCTTCACCAAGCTCGCCTCCGAGATCAAGGGCGTCTCCGAGGAGACCACCACGGGCGTCCACCGCCTCTACGAGATGGCGAAGACCAACTCGCTGCTGTTCCCGTGCATCAACGTGAACGACTCGGTGACCAAGTCGAAGTTCGACAACCTCTACGGCTGCCGCGAGTCGCTGTTCGACGGCATCAAGCGCGCGACCGACGTGATGGTCGCCGGCAAGGTCGTCGTCGTCGCCGGGTACGGTGACGTCGGCAAGGGGTGCGCGCACGCCGCGCGCGGCCTCGGCGCTCGCGTGCTGATCACCGAGATCGATCCGATCTGCGCGCTGCAGGCGGCGATGGAGGGCTACGAGGTCGTGACGATGGAGGACGCGGCGCCGATCGGTGACATCTTCGTCACCGCGACGGGCTGCATGGACGTCATCCGCTACGAGCACATGCTCGTCATGAAGGACGAGGCGATCCTGTCCAACATCGGTCACTTCGATTCCGAGATCCAGGTCGCCGCGCTCGAGGGCAACAAGGAGATCAAGGAAGAGAACATCAAGCCGCAGGTCGATCAGTTCATCTTCCCGAACGGCAAGCGCATCACGCTGCTCGCCCGTGGTCGCCTCGTGAACCTCGGCTGCGCGACGGGCCACCCGTCGTTCGTGATGTCGAACTCGTTCACCAACCAGACGATCGCGCAGATCGCGCTGTGGACGAACGCGACCAAGGGCAGCGACGCGATGACCGGCATGACGTTCGAGGCCGGCAAGGTCTACGTCCTGCCGAAGAAGCTCGACGAGAAGGTCGCGCGCCTCCACCTCGCGAAGGTGGGCGTGAAGCTCACGACCCTGTCGGCGGCGCAGTCCGAGTACCTCGGCGTGCCGGTCGACGGCCCGTTCAAGCCCGACCACTACCGCTACTAACGAGCGGCGCTCCTGGCCGCCGCGCCCGCTGTGGGCCGGCGCGGCGAAGGTCGGAGGCTGCTACACCTACTTGTTCGCTTCGCTCATTCACCCGGCGAAAGCCGGACTCGTAGCCTTCGGCTACTTGTTCGCTTCGCTCACCCAAGGCCGGCGAAAGCCGGACTCGTAGGCTTCGCCTACTTGTTCGCTTCGCTCACCCAAGGCCGGCGAAAGCCGGACTCGTAGGCTTCGCCTACTTGTTCGCT
>JAPLLF010000961.1 GCA_026387715.1 Pseudomonadota bacterium | reverse complement strand
CCACGCCGCCATCGGCAGCGGGATCGCCGGATCCGCCGCGCGCGCGGTCGCGAGCAGCGCGGCGACCCGCGCCATCGCGGCGCGCTCGTCGTCGTCGAGCGGCGCCCGCCAGGGCAGCTCGTGCCACATCGCGAGCAACGCATCGGCGCGCGCGCGCTGCCCCGGCCCGGTGTCCCACCACGCGAACGCGTCGGGCCAGCGCTCGGGCGACGCACGCCAGGCGGCGTCGCGCGGTCCCAGCGCGGTGAGCACCGGCGCGTCGACGACGAACGTGCGCTCGGCCGGCATGCCGAGCGCGACCGGGCCGTCGCCGCGCAGGAGCTCGGCGACCGCCGCGAGCATGCCCAGCTTCGGATCCGGGTCGTCGCCGACCCACTGGAAGTCGAGCTCGTCGACGAGGGCGGTGAACCGCGCCATCGCGTCGACGTGATAGCCGGGGCCGAGCGCCAGCGTCTCCGCGGCGAACTCGAGATCGCCGTCGGGGCGCACGACGATGCGCGCGGGCGACGCGAACGGGTGGAGCTGCACGGTCACCCGGCGCGGCGTCGCGTCGACGACCTGGCCACGCAGCATCCGCCTGGCGAGCCGGACGAGCCGGTCGCCGACCGCGGCCGCGGAGGGCGCCTTGCCGAGCAGCGCGCGCAACCCCGCCTTGGCTTTGCGCGATCTCGCGGTGCGTGCGATGCCGTAGCCCACCGGGCGAGCGTACGATAGATCCCAGATGACCGACTCGTACGCCGACGTCGCGGTGCACCTCCGCGACGAGCTCCGGCGCGCGTGGCTGCGCGTCGAGTACCAGATCCGGCTCGGCTGGGCGAAGGTCCCCGACACCCGGACGGAGGCCCAGCGCAACGACGAGACCCTCGGGCCCGCCGACATCGGCCGCATGTTCGCGCTCGCGCGCGGCGGCGAACGGCCGGTCCCCGACGACGCGGGCGCCCGCCAGGTGCTGGACGAGTGGCTCGCGCTGCACCGCACCATCGAGGGTCGGCTCCGCGACGCCGCGCAGCACCAGGTGCGCTCGCCGCTGCTCGATCTGATCACGACGTTCGATCTCACGCCGCGCCAGTGGGCGACCCTGATGTTCGCGCTGCTCCCCGAGGTCGATCCGAACCTCGTCGCGGCGTATCGCTACCTGTCCCGCGATCCCGCGACGCGCGGCCTCGACGCGCGGCTGCTCGCGCAGCTCGTGTACGACTCGCCGCAGAGCCGCTCGATCATGGCGCGCGACCTGTCGCCGAGCTCGCCGCTCGTGCGCTTCCGGCTGATCGACGTGACGTCGCTCGCCGGCGCCACCGACTCGTGGGTGTTCCGCAAGGTCCGCGCGGTCGGCCGGCTCGCGCAGCTGCTCGACGGCGCGAACGCCGATCTCGATCCCGATCTCGCCGAGTTCGCGGAGCTGCGCGGCGCCCAGCTCGAGCGCGGCGAGTTCCCGCCCGTGGCCGTCGAGCGCGTCACCGCGGCGCTCGCCTCGAACGACGTGATCGTCGTGCTGCAGGGCCAGCGCGGCCTCGGCAAGAAGCTGCTCCTGCAGCAGGCCGCCGCGCACTGGGGCAAGCGCGTGCTGCTGATCGACGGCAAGCGGCTCGCCCAGCTGCAGGTCGTGACGCAGCAGGCGGTGCTGCGCGGGCTCGTGCGCGAGCTGCTGCTCAGCGGCGCGATCCCGGTGTTCGGCGACGTCGACGACCTCACCGTGCGCGAGAGCGAGCGCGACGACATGCCGGCGTTCTTCGCGACGTTCCTCGACGAGTGGCACGGCCCGGTCGCGATCACGATCAACCGCGAGCGGATGCCGCGCGTGCACGCCCGGCCGCTCGTCCACCTCACGCTCGACGTGCCGCCGCTCGACGCGCGCACCCGGCTGTGGACGCGCGTCGTGCCGTCGCTGACGCCCGAGACCGCCTCGAACCTGTCGGCGCGGTTCGCGACCCCGGGCGGCGTGATCGTGGCCGCCGCGCAGGCCGCGCTCGCGGGGCGGATGCCGTCGTCGGGGCCGCCCGTCGGCCTCGAGCTCGAGCGCGCGGTCGCCGAGCAGCTCCACCAGCGGCTGTCGCGGCTCGGCAAGAAGCTCGCGACCCCGTACGACCTCGACGACCTGATCGTCGACGACGACACCCGCAACGCGCTGGTCGAGATCGCCGCGGCGTCGCGCGAGCGGCGCAAGATCCGCGACCGCTTCCAGCTGCGCGGCGCCCAGGGCATCTCCGTGCTGTTCTCCGGCCACCCCGGCGTCGGCAAGACGATGTCGGGCACCGTGCTCGCCAAGCGGCTCGGCCTCGACATCTACGAGGTCGATCTCTCGCAGGTGGTGTCGAAGTGGCTCGGCGAGACCGAGAAGAACCTGTCCGACGTGTTCGACGCCGCCGAGCCCGGCCACGTCGTGCTGCTGTTCAACGAGGCCGACACGCTGTTCGGCAAGCGCACGACGGACGTCAAGAGCTCCAACGATCGCTACGCCAACATGGAGACCAACTACCTGCTCCAGCGGCTCGAGCGGTTCAACGGCCTCGCGATCCTGACGACCAACCTGACGTCGGCGATCGACGCCGCGTTCAAGCGGCGGTTCACCTACGACGTGTTCTTCTCGTTCCCCTCGCCCGACATGCGCGCGGAGCTGTGGCGACGCACGCTGCCCAGGAGCGTCCAGCAGGACACGATCGACTTCGACGCGCTCGCCGATCGCTACGAGCTGTCGGGCGGCTTCATCAAGGTCGCGTGCGAGCGCGCCGCGTACGTCGCGGGCGCCGACGACGGCGTGCTCGACGAGCCGCTGCTCCGCCACACGATCGAGCGGATGTACCGCGAGCGCGGCAAGCTGAGCTCGGTCGGCCCGCTCGAGTAGGGCTACGGCGCGATCGGCGCGGGGTCGATCGTCGCGTGGGATGGGCGAACCGCCGCACGACCCCGACATCCCAGGCGGAATCATGCGAACTTCGCGCTCATGAAGATCGCAATCCTCGGCACCGGTCAGGTCGGCGAAGTACTTGCCAATGGGTTCCTCAAGCACGGCTACGCCGTCATGCGCGGCTCGCGCGAGCCCGCGAAGCTCGAGAAGTGGAAGTCGACCGCCATGGGCGAGGCGTCGATCGGGACCTTCGCCGACGCGGCGAAGTGGGGCGAGGTCGTCGTCCTCGCGGTCAAGGGCGTCGCGGCCGAGAGCGCCGTCGACCTCGCCGGCGTCGCCAACCTCGCCGGCAAGCCGGTGCTCGACGCGACCAACCCGATCGCCGAGCTGCCGCCGGTCAACGGCGTCATCCAGTTCTTCACCGGGCCCAACGAGTCGCTGATGGAGAAGCTGCAGGCCAAGGCGCCGGCTGCGCACTTCGTCAAGTGCTTCTCGTGCGTCGGCAACGCGTTCATGATCGACCCGGCGTTCGCCCAGAAGCCGACGATGTTCATCTGCGGCAACGACGCCGAGGCCAAGCAGACCACGACCGCGATCCTCACCAAGGTGGGCTGGGAGACCGCCGACTTCGGCGCCGTCGAGAGCGCCCGCGCGATCGAGCCGCTGTGCATGCTGTGGTGCATCCCGGGCATGCGCGGCGGCTCGTGGACGCACGCGTTCAAGCTCCTGCAGCTGGGCTGAGCTCAGTCACCCCACAGCATGCCGACGCCGAACATCAGCCCGTAGCCGGTGGGCACGATCACGGCGCGCAGCATGAATTCGGCCTCGAGCACGCGCGCGCTCGACGACCCACGGCGGAAGTCGTAGCCGAGCCGCAGCCCCGCGATCCCGACGGGCACGGCGGACACGCCCATCCGATCCTCGCTCGCGAGCATCGCGCCGCCGCCGACCTCGCTGTCGACGAACATGCGGATCATCTCGTTCACGTGCAGGACGCCGAGCGCGTGCCGCAGGCCGAGCGTCGCGCGCTGCCCGCTGCCGTGGAGCGGCGCGCGCATCGACGCCTCGGCGTTGGCGTCGTTCCACTCGTCGATCCAGAGCCACTCCCACTCCCCGAACACGCGCGTCGCGCCGAACGCCGGGTGCTCGATCCCGAGGCCGAGCGACGTCGAGCGCGCCTCGGACGTGGCGAGCGGCACGGCGCCGTAGCCGATCCGGAACCCGAACTTGGTGACGCGATCGAGCTCGTCGGCGCGCGCCGGCGTGGCCAGCGAGACGACGAGCGCGACGACGAGCCCCACGAACCCCGCGGACCTCACCATCCGAACCCCACGAGCACCACGAAGCCCGGCACGCTCGAGGCGGTCATGCACGTGCCCCGACACGCGACGTCGCGGGTGGTCTGCGCGAACATCGCCCGTGCGGTGATCCGGAACGCGAGGCGTGGCTCGAGCATGCGGACCTGCCAGCCGACGCCGAAGCCGACGTCGGGATACGTCGACGACGACGTGTCGTGCTCGACGTGGGTCAGCCCGCCGACCCCCTCGAGGTGCATCTCGATGGCGCCATCGCCGGCCTCGAACGACCGCGCGAGCCAGCGGATCCCGACGCCGCCACGCCGCTCGACCCCGCCGGCCTGCGTCTGGATCCAGCTCTGCGAGCCCTCGACGAAGTACTGGAACCGGCCACCCCCGAGCGCGAGCTCGGCGGACATCCCGGCGCTCGAGGTGTCGGTCCCACCCCCGTGGTCGTCGCGGACGACCACCGCGATCGTGGCCGAGGCACCGGGATAGCGATGCGGCTGCTCGTCGGCCGCGGCGATCCCGACCTCCCCCACGGACGACGACGCGAGCGCGAACGCCGCGAACAACCTGACCAACCTCACCTCGGCCTCTACGCATGACACCCCGCGGCGATCTAACTTGGGTCGACTCGGAGGTAGACTGACCTCGTGAAGGTCGCGGTCCTGCTTGTCGCGACGGTCGCGTGTGACGGCCCCGCCGCAGCGCCCGACGCGGCGCCGCCATGGACCGCGCCGACGACGCTGCCGCGGCTGTCGCTCGAGTCCGGCGTCACCGCGCTCGGCACCCGGCTCGTCGTGCTCGGCGGCTTCGACACCAGCCTCCAGCAGGGGCTACACATCGCGACCACGGTCAACACCTACGACACGCTCGCGGACACGTGGGCGACGTTGCCCGACGCGCCGGTCGCGTGGACGCATGCCCAGCTCGCGGCGGCCGGTGGCGCGCTGTACCTGCTCGGCGGGCTCGATGGCACCGACTTCGTCGCGCGCGGCGACGCGTTCGTGCTGCCGGCGGGCGCGGCCGCGTGGACGCCGATCGCGTCGATGCCGCCGGGGCTCGAGCGCGGCTCGGCCGCGGTCGTCGTGTCCCCGCCGCACGTGTTCCTGCTCGGCGGCGCGTCGACGACCGCCGCGCTCGCGACCTGCCTCGACTACGACCTGATGACCGACACGTGGACCGAGCTGCCGCCGCTGCCCAGCCCGCGCTCCCACGCCGTCGCGATCCGCCGTCAGGATGGCTCGCTGATCATCGCCGGTGGGCTCGCGACCCTCGACGCGAGCCAGCCGCTCGCGGAGACCTGGATGCTCCCGCTGGGCGGCGCGGCGTGGCTCCCCCGAAGGGCGATGCCGACCGCGCGCGGCGGCTGCGCGTCGGGCAACCTCGGCGGTCGGCTGGTGTGCGCCGGCGGCGAGGCGGGCGTCGGTGCGCTCAGCGTCGTCGAGGCCTACGATTCGAACCAGGATCTGTGGCTGACCGAGCCCGAGATGCCCTCGCCGCGCGCCGGGACCCAGGGCGCGGCGATCGGCCAGAAGCTGTTCGTGCCGGGCGGCGCGCGCACGCTGGCGTTCGAGCCGACCGACACCCTGTTCGTGCTCGCGACGACACCGTAACAGCACGCCAACTTAGATCCAGATACAGGTCTCGAACGTCCGGAGGACATCATGCGCGCACTCTGCTTTGCGGCGGCGGCCACCCTCATCGGCGCACTCGCCTCGCCACCTGCCGACGCGCTCTGCGGGTTCTACGTCGGCGGTGCCGGCGCCCAGATGTTCAACAACGCCACGCAGGTCGTGCTGATGCGGCACGGCACGACGACGGTCCTGTCGATGCAGAACAACTACCAGGGCCCGCCCGACAAGTTCGCGCTCGTCGTGCCCGTGCCCGTGGTGGTCCACGAGGCCCAGGTCAAGACCTTGCCGCGCGACCTGTTCGACAAGATCGACGTGCTCGGCGCCCCGCGGCTCGTCGAGTACTGGGAGCAGGATCCGTGCAACCCCGACCAGTACGAAGAAGAGATGGTGTCGCTCTCCGGCATGAAGATGACCGACGACGAGGACGAAGCTGACGGCGGCGACGCGGCCGCGTACCACGTGAAGATCGAGGCGCGGTTCTCGGTCGGCGAGTACAACATCGTCGTGCTGTCGGCCGGCGAGTCGACCGGCCTCGACCGCTGGCTGCGCGCGAACCACTACGAGATCCCGGCCGGCGCCGAGCCGCTGCTGCGCCCGTACGTCGAGCAAGGCACCAAGTTCTTCGTCGCCAAGGTCGATCCGAAGAAGGTCACCTTCGTGAACGGCATGGCGACCTTGTCGCCGCTGCGGTTCCACTACGACAGCCCGGAGTTCACCCTGCCGATCCGCCTCGGCCTCGCCAACTCCAGGGGCACGCAGGATCTGATCGTCAACATCCTCGCGCCGAACACGCGTTACGAGGTCGCCAACTACAAGAACGTCACGATCCCGACGAACCTCGGCGTCACCGAGGCGGTGCGCGCCCGGTTCGGCGAGTTCTACGCCGCGCTGTTCGATCACACGATCGCGCAGGTCCCGGGTTCGGTCGTCACCGAGTACGCCTGGGACTCGGGGAGCTGCGATCCGTGCCCCGGCCCGGTGCTCGACGCCAACGACGTCGCGACGTTCGGAGGCGACGTCATCCAGACGACCTACAAGGACACCAACCCGTACGGCTTCACGCTGACGCGCCTGCACGCGCGCTACGGCAAGGACATCACGAACGATCTCGTGTTCCGCGCGGTGCAACCGATCGAGGGCGGGCGCGGGATCCCCGACGCGCAGGGCGCGCTGTCGACCGAGGTCACCCACACCGGGACGAACAACTTCCAGGGGCGCTACGTCATCCTCCACCCATGGACCGGGCCGATCGCGTGCGAGGCCCCTCGGCGTGGCGTGTGGGGCGGCGACCACACGCGGATGGCGACCGGCGCGACCGCCGCGACCAACACCGCGTTCGCGCCGCGTGGCGCCGCCAGCCTCGATCAGTTCGTGGCGTCGTCGATGCCCAAGATCGGCCCGCTCGACAGCCAGGGTGGGCAGCTGCCGATCGTGACGCGCCAGCCGAAGGGGTGCGGCTGCCAGGCGACCGACGACGACCTCGCGGCGACCGCCGGTGGCGTGCTCGTGGTCGGCCTGCTGCTGCGGCGCCGGCGCCGCTGACCGCCGCACGCTGCTACGCTCGACGCGTGCGCATCCTCCTGGTCCGTCACGGCGAGTCGCTCGGCAACGTCGACCCGCGCGTCCACCTGACGACCGCGGATCACGCGGTGCCGCTATCCCCGCGCGGGTCCGACCAGGCGCGCCAGGCCGGGAGCGTGGTCGAGGCGCACCTCGCCGAGGTGCTGGGTGATGCGCGGCCGCACGTCCGCCTGTGGGTGAGCCCGTACCTGCGCACGCGGCAGACGGCCGACGCGCTGCTCGAGACCGGGGGCGCGCGGATCACCGATCGCGTCGAGCACATCCTCCTGTGCGAGCAGCAGTTCGGGCTGTTCGACGGCGTGCCCGAGGAGGAGCTGGCGACGCGGTTCCCGGCCGAGCACGGCTACTACGACATGCAGTGCCGGTTCGGCGGCAAGTTCTGGGCGCGCATGCCCCAGGGCGAGAGTCGCTTCGACGTCGCCAAGCGCATCCATCAGGCGTTCGGCACGTTCCACCGCGACGAGGAGGAGCACGGCATCCACGACGTCGTCGTGATCTGTCACGGCGTCACCCTGCGCGCGTTCGTGATGATGTGGTGTCACCTCTCGCCCGAGTGGTTCGAGGCCGAGCCGAACCCGCACAACTGCGCCGTCCGGTTGATCGAGGGCGGCAAGGATCGCGGCTACCTGTTCGAGGGCTTCCCGCGCCCGTGATGCGGCGCGCGGTCGTCGCGGTCGTCGGGATCTTCGCGAGCTGTGCGACGGCGCCTCCACGCTGCGAGCTCGGTCCACCGCGCGCGCCGGTCGCCCCGCTG
>JAPLLF010000410.1 GCA_026387715.1 Pseudomonadota bacterium | reverse complement strand
CCGCCGATCGCACCGCCCTGCTGCTCCAGCCGTGGGAGCTCACCGGCGTGGTGCCGCGCGTCGCCGCGCTCAAGCAGCGCGCGCGGGGCGACGGCATCACGATCACGCCCGGCAACAACCTCGGCTACTTCGGGCCCGAGGAGACCTTGCTCCGATCGCTGGCGCCGACCGACGCCGATCACTGGCAGGGCTGCCAGGCCGGGCGCTTCGTGCTGGGGATCGAGAGCGACGGCGCCGTGAAGGGCTGCCCGTCGCTGCAGACCGCCGCGTACGTCGGCGGCAACCTGCGATCGACGTCCCTGGCGACGATCTGGGCCACCGCGCCCGAGCTGGCGTTCACCCGCCGTCGCACCGTCGACGATCTGTGGGGGTTCTGCCGGACGTGCGCGTTCGCGACCACCTGCATGGGGGGCTGCTCGTTCACCGCGCACGCGGTGTTCGGGCGCCCCGGCAACAACCCGTACTGTCACTACCGCGCGCGCACGCTCGGCAAGCAGGGGTTGCGCGAGCGCCTGGTGCCCGCGACCGCCGCGCCCGGCCTGCCGTTCGACAGCGGCACGTTCGAGGTCGTCGTCGAGCCGCTCGACGCGCTCGAGGAGGAGGAGGCCATGGTCCCCTCCGAGCTCGTCGCGATCACTCGGCGGCCGGCACGCCGAGCGCCTTGATCTCCTGGGTCTCCTTGCGCATGCCGAAGTAGGTGTGCGGCCCGCGCGGATCGTCGGAGATCGTCAGCTTGAGATCGAACGGCTTGGGGCCGTCGACCGTCTCGATCCGGTACCGGCTCGAGACCTTGTCCTTGGTCTGGTGGAGGTCGAACTCGATGAAGTCGTCCTTGGTCTTGAACGAGAACAGCTCGAACGTCCCCTTGAACAGCGTGCGGTCCTGGTACACGCCGCCGCCCATCGACGGGACGAAGCGATAGACGTGCAGCCGATCGTCATGCGTCGCCGGCATGCGATCGATCCAGTTGCGATCGACCAGCAGCGACCTGGCCTGCGCCGGATCGACGACGTTCGACGGGGCAGACGAGCTACAGGCCGCAAGGGAGAGCGAAACGACCGAGACCGAGAGGGACGCGAGGGACCGGGAGAGCGTGCGCATGCACGCAAGCCTACGCCGCGAGGATCCGAAGCGCACCCTCGGCGCCCCGGGCGATCTGTCGCGCCCGTTGCTCCATGCTGCCGCCGATCGCGCACACCAGCAGCTCGGTGCCGTCGACGTCGAGCCGGCGCATCTGCACGTCCCAGCTCGCGCCGTCGCCGAGCAGCGTGCCGTCGAACCGCTGGATCTTCGAGCCGACCAGCACCATCCGCGCCGCCACCTCGTCGCACGCGTACGTGTCCCCCGACGAGGCGAGCGGCAGACCATCTCCATCGGCGACCACCATCGCGTCGATCTGGCCGTCCATGCGGCACGACTCGAGCTGGAACTGCAGGGCCTGCTGGACGCTGGTGGCTCGGCGGATTCGACGTTCGTGTGTGCGCATGTGTGCAATGGTCGAGCGGGCGCGAGCGGGGGGCAAGATTTCGTCGGATTTGGTGCGATGCTGCCGGCCACACCCGATGACGATGCCGTGGCCCGCGCTCGACGACACCCTGCTCGCCCAGGCGGCGCAGACCTTCAACTTCCGGCTCGGGCACCCGATCCCGCTCGCGGTCACCCGCGACGGCAGCGTGCTGTTTCGCCGCACGCCGCCGCGCGCGTTCACCTCGGATCTCTACGAGCTCGCGCCCGACGGCACGATCCGCACGCTGTTCGCGCTGGCCGCGCAGCCCGCCGACGAGCACCTCAGCGACGCCGAGAAGGCCCGCCGCGAGCGCACGCGCACGGCGACGCGCGGGATCGTCGACGTCGACGTCTCGGCCGACGGCACGCGCGTGATGTTCGCGCTCGGCTCGACGGTGTACGTGATCGAGCGCGGCGCGACCATCCGGACGATCGCGGCGGTCGACCTCGGCCCGGTCTACGATCCCCACCTCGCACCCGACGGCACGGCGATCGCGTTCGTGCGCGATGGCGACCTCTGGCTGCACGCGCTCGCGGGCGACGGGGTGACGACGCGGCTCACCACGCACGCCGCGGGGTTCGAGCACGGCGTCGCCGACTTCGCCGCGCAGGAGGAGCTCGGGCGCACGCGCGGGTTCTGGTGGTCGCCCGACAGCCAGCGGATCGCGTTCGAGCGCGTCGACGCGCGCGCCGTCGACACGATCTACGTGTCGAACGCGCGGCACCCCGAGACGCCGCCGGTGCCGTTCAAGTATCCGCGCGCGGGCACCAACAACGCGATCGTCGACCTCGGCGTCGTCGACGTGCGCGCCGGCGAGCCCGTGGCGCCGACCTGGATCACGTGGGATCGGCGGTTCTGCTACCTCGTGTCGGTCGACTGGCACGCCGCCGGCCACCTCACCGCCGTCGTCGTCGACCGCGATCAGACCGACGCGGCGATGCTCGCGATCGACGCGGCGACCGGCGCCGTGCGCACGCTGGTCCACGAGCACGACGACGCGTGGCTCAACTTCGACGCGGGCAAGCCGCGCTGGCTCGACGATGGCAGCGGCTTTCTGTGGATGACCGAGGCCCGCGGGGCGTGGACGCTCGAGCTGCGCGCCCCGACCGGCGAGCTCGTGCGCGTGCTGACGACGCCCGAGCTCGGGCTGCGCCGGCTGGTCAACCTCGACGCGTCGGCCGCGATCGTGCTCGCGTCGGCCGATCCGCTGCGCCAGCACGTGCTCCGGGTGCCGCTCGACGGCGCCGCTCCCACCCGGCTCGACGTCGACGACGGCGACGCGTTCGCGCTCGCCGACCAGGGCGTCGTCGTGATCACGACGCAGCTCGCCGGCGGCGGCGAGCGCACGATCGCGGTGCGCGCCGACGGCACCCACGCCGAGCTGCCGTCGGTCGGCGAGCGGCCCGTCCTCGAGCCGACCACGACGTTCGAGACCGTCCTGCTCGACGGCCGCACCCACCACGTCGCGATCACGCGACCGCGCGCGTTCGACGCGCACCGGCGCTACCCGGTGCTCCTCAAGGTGTACGCCGGGCCGCATCGCGCGTACGTCACGTCGGCGCGCGACGGCTACATCATGGATCAGTGGTACGCCGACGCCGGCTTCATCGTCGTGCGCAGCGACGGGCGCGGCACGCCCAACCGCGGGCGCGCGTGGGAGCGCGCGATCCTGCGCGACCTCATCACGGTGCCGCTCGCGGATCAGATCGGCGCGCTGCGCGCCGTCGGCGCACGCCACCCCGAGCTCGATCTCGCGCGCGTCGGCGTGTTCGGGTGGTCGTTCGGCGGCTACTTCGCGACGCTCGCCGCGGAGCTGCACCCCGAGGTGTTCGCGTGCGCGATCGCCGGCGCGCCGGTCACCGACTGGACGCTCTACGACACGGCGTACACCGAGCGCTACATGAAGACGCCCGCGGCCAACCCCGCCGGCTACGCGGCGACCAGCGCGCTGACCCACGCCGCGAAGCTGACCCGCCCGCTGCTCGTGATCCACGGCATCACCGACGACAACGTGCACTTCGCGCACGCGCTCGCGCTGATCGAGGCGCTCTACCTGGCGGGCAAGCGCGCCGAGGTGATCACGCTGTCGGCGACGCACATGGTCCCCGATCCCAGGCTCAACCTCCTGCGCGAGCAGGTGCAGGTCGACTTCTTCCGTCAGCACCTCGGTGGATGACTCCCCCGTGGCGTTCGTCCTCCACCAGGACGCGCGGTGCGTCGTCGTCGACAAGCCGTCGGGGCTCGCGACCCATCGCGGCTGGGACGACTCCGAGGATGCGCTGCTCCAGCGCGTGCGCGACACGGTGCACAAGTACGTCTACCCGATCCATCGCCTCGATCGCGGCGCGTCGGGCGTCGTGCTGTTCGCGCTCGACGCCGAGGCCGCGCGCGACTTCTCGCTCGCGTGGCCACGCGCCGACAAGCGCTACCTGGCGATCACGCGCGGCCATCCCGCCGAGCACGTCCTGCTCGACCACCCGGTCCCCCGCGCGCCGGGCGAGGACCGCGTCGACGCGTCGACCGAGATCTGGCGCCGCGAGACGTTCGGGCGCTACGCGATCGTCGAGGCGCGGCCGCTGACCGGGCGGCTCCACCAGATCCGTCGGCACCTCAAGCACCTGTCGTGCCCGATCATCGGCGACGTGCGCTACGGCAAGGGCGAGCACAACCGGATCTTCCGCACCGAGCACGCGCTGCACCGGCTCGCCCTGCATTGCACGTCGCTGACCGTGCCGCACCCCGCGGGCGGCGACCTCGTCGCGCACGCGCCGATCCCCGCGGATCTCGCCCACGCGATCGCGAGCGCGCGCGCCGCCTACGCCACGAGCGCGTCGTCGCGGCTCGACAGCTGAGCGACGCTCGCGTCGAGGATCGTCCAGATCACCGCGGCGATCGCGGTGGCGACCCCGGCCGTCTCGTCGGCCGTGAGCACGATCGGGAGGTCCGCGATCTGCTCGAGGATCGACCGCACCATCGCGCGATCGCAGCGCCCGGCGCGCACCGCCGCGAGCCCCTGGGCCACCGCGCGGTGATCGAGCCGCAGCTCGCCGAGCGACGCGCGACCGCCGAGCACCCGGCACGCGAGCTCGAGCCCGGCCGCGAACGCATCCCCGTCGGTGGTGGCGAGCTCGCGCTCGAGCATGCGGACCACCGCCGGCTGGCGGATCGCGAGCCAGCTGACGTCGTGCTCGGCGATTTCCTGGAGTTGAAGCATCGGTGTCTCCTCGGTCGCGAGGCTAGGTCACGCGCCGTCGCCCACGCCAGTTTTCGGCTATGGTGCGGGCGATGCGACCCGCGTACCTCGTCGACGGACTTCGCTCTCCCATCGGCCGCTACGGCGGCGGCCTCGCGCACGTGCGCGCCGACGATCTCGCCGCGCAGGTGATCGCCGCGCTCGTCGCGCGGACCGGGATCCCGGCCGACCGGATCGACGAGGTCATCCTCGGCTGCGCCAACCAGGCCGGCGACGACAACCGCAACGTCGCCCGCATGAGCGCCCTGCTCGCCGGGCTGCCCGTGTCGGTCCCCGGCGTCACCGTCAATCGGCTGTGCGGCTCGGGCATGCAGGCCGTCTCCGACGCCGCGCGCCTGGTCGCGACCGGCGAGGCCGACCTGGTGATCGCCGGCGGCGTCGAGTCGATGACGCGCGCGCCGCTCGTCATGGCCAAGCCGACCGAGGCGTTCCCCCGCGGCAATCCGACGATCTTCGACACCACGCTCGGCTGGCGGTTCGTCAACCCCCGGATGGAGGCCGCGCACGGCGTGCTGCCGATGGGCGAGACCGCCGAGAAGGTCGCCGAGCGTCACGCCGTGTCGCGCGAGGCGCAGGACCGGTTCGCGCTGACCTCGCAGCAGCGCGCGGGCCGGGCGATCGCCTCGGGGCGCATCGCCGAGGAGCTCACCCCGATCACGACCGGCACCGATCGCAAGACCGGCGCTGTGCTCACGCTCGCCGCCGACGAGCACCCGCGCCCCGACACGACCCCCGAGCAGCTCGCCAAGCTCAAGCCCGCGTTCTCGAAGGCCGCGACCGCCTCGGTCACCGCCGGCAACGCGTCGGGGCTCAACGACGGCGCGTGCGCGATCCTCGTCGCCAGCGAGGCGGCGATGAAGGCGTACGGGCTCACGCCGCGCGCCCGCTACGTCGGCGGTGCGGCGGCCGGCGTGGAGCCGAGCTACATGGGGCTCGGGCCGATCCCCGCGTCGCAGAAGCTGCTCGCGCGGCTCGGCCTCACCGCCGCGCAGCTCGACCTCGCCGA
>JAPLLF010000902.1 GCA_026387715.1 Pseudomonadota bacterium | reverse complement strand
GCCGCGCTCGTCGACGAGTCGCTCGCGAGCGTGCGCGACGCGATCCTCCTCGGGCTCGCGCTGTCGCTCGTCGTGATCGCGCTCGCGCTGCGCGACCTGCGCGCGGGCCTGATCGCCGCGATCCCCGTGCCGATCACGCTGCTCGGCACGTTCGCGGTCATGCAGTGGTTCGGCATCACCCTGAACTTGATGTCGCTCGGCGGCCTCGCGATCGCGATCGGGCTGGTCGTCGACGACGCGATCGTCGTCACCGAGGGCATCGTCGCGCGCGTCGAGGAGGGCCTGCCGCGCGCGACCGCGATCCGGCAGGGCTACGCCGACATGATGGCCGCGGTGATCGGCACGACGATCACCACCGTGGTCGTGTTCGCGCCGCTCGCGATGCTCGCGGGGATCACCGGCCACTTCCTGGGCGCGTTCGCGCTGACGCTCGCGATCGCCGTCGTGCTGTCGATGGTGCTGGCCCTCACGCTCATCCCGATGCTCGCGACCCACCTCGGCTCCCGCGTGAAGCCCCCGCGGGCCCAGCGCGATCGGCTCGACCGCCTGATCGGCTGGCTCGTCCGCCATCGCATCATCGCCCCGATCGTCGTCGTCGCGTTGATCGGCGTGGGCGCGCTCGCCTACGACCAGCTCGCGACCGGCTTCCTGCCGGCGATGGACGAGGGCGCGTTCGTGATCGACTTCGCGCTCCCGCCGGGGACCTCGCTCGAGGAGTCCGACCGGATCGGCACGGCGATCGACGAGGTCCTGCGCACCTCCGCCGAGGTCCGCACGTTCACGCGGCGCACCGGCACCGAGCTCGGCCCCGCGACGGCGACCCTGCAGAACCAGGGCGACATCATGGTCGCGCTCGTCGATCGCGACCACCGCGGCACGATCGACGCCACCATCGACGAGCTGCGCGACGCGCTCGCCACCCGCGTGCCGGAGGCGCGGTTCGAGTACGTCCAGGTGCTCCAGGACGTGCTCTCGGATCTCGCCGGCAACCCCGAGCCGATCGAGCTCCGCGTGCTCGGCGACGATCCGCGCGCGCTCGCCGCGTGGGCCGAGACGGCCGGCGAGGCGCTCGCCCGCCGGCCCGAGCTCGTCGACGTGTTCGATGGCCGCGAGGGCCAGATCCCCATCCTGCACGCGACGCTCGACGCGACCCAGCTCGCGCGGCTCGGGCTCGACGCGGCGACGGTCGCCGACGACCTCGCGACCGTGGCGCAGGGGCGCGAGGTCGCGCAGATCATCAAGCCGGAGCGGACGGTCGGCGTGCGGCTCCGGATCGCCGACGAGATCCGGTTCTCGGCGGTCGCGCTCGCGCGCGTGCCGATCGCGTACGGGCCGCGCACGCTCTTGCTCGGGGACGTCGTGACGTTCGACCGGCCGCTGGCGCCGAGCATCCTGCGGCGCGACGGCCTGCGCGCGGCGCTCGTGATGCACGCAGCGACCCCGAGCGGCGATCTCGGCGCCGCCGAGGCCGCGGTCCGCGAGGTGCTGCGTGCCGTGCCGCCCCCGCACGGCGCGCAGGTCGAGATCGGCGGGCAGGCCGCGACGAGCGCGGCGTCGCGGCGCGAGCTCGTCGAGGTCGCGGGCATCGCGCTCGTCCTCGTCCTCGTCGTCCTGCTGATCCAGCTGCGCTCGTGGCGGCTCGCCCTCGTCGTGCTCGTCGCCGCCCCGCTGTCGACGGCCGGCGGCCTGGTCGCGCTCGCGCTCACCGCCACGCCGCTCGACATCTCGTCGATGACCGGCCTGGTGCTGCTCGTCGGCCTGGTGGTGAAGAACGGGATCCTGCTGCTCGAGCACCTGCAGCACGACCTCGCGTCGGGCGTGCCGTTCGAGGCCGCGCTGATCGCCGCCGCCCGCCGCCGGCTGCGCCCCATCGTGATGACGACCGCCGCCACGCTCGCCGGGCTCGCCCCGCTGGCCATCGGCATCGGCGCCGGGGCCGAGCTGCAGCGCCCGCTCGCGATCGCCGTGATCGGCGGGCTCGTGCTCGCGACGCTCGTCACGCTGATCGTCCTGCCGGGGTTGACGGCGCTGGTCAGGCCGGCGCGAAACGAGCCGGCGATCGACGACGCCGGGCCTGGCCCCGTCTAGATTCGCTCCCGTGCGCACCGCCGTCATCGACATCGGAACCAACACGCTGCTGCTGTTGATCGTCGAGCCGGGTGCCGACGGCGTGCTGCGCACGGTGGTCGACCTGTGCCGGTTCGGCAAGCTCGGGCGCGGGCTCGACGCGACCCGACAGCTCCACCCCGACTCGATCGCGGCCAGCCTCGAGATCTGTCGCGAGTATCGCCGCGTGATGGACGACCACCACGTCGGGCGCACGATCGCGATCGCCACGCAGGCCGCGCGCGAGGCGACCAACGCCGGGGCGTTCGTCGGTCCGGCCGAGGCGATCCTCGGCACGACGATCGAGGTGATCGCCGGCAAGCGCGAGGCCGACCTCGCGTTCGCGTCGGTGACGCACACGTTCCCGCACCTCGCGGGCTCGCCGTACGTCGTCGTCGACGTCGGCGGTGGCTCGACCGAGTTCATCGCGACGCTCGACGGCACGACGATCCACTCCGCGGTCTCGATCCCGATCGGCGCGCGCCGGATGACCGAGCGCCACCTCGCGCACGACCCGCCGACCGCCGCGGAGGTCGCCGCGATGGCCGCCGACATCGACGCGCACCTCCAGCAGCTCGACGTGCCGACCGGCGTGCCGATCATCGGGACCGCGGGCACCGCGACGACGATCGCCGCGATCGAGCTCGGCCTGGTCGCTTACGATCCGGCCCGCGTGACCGGGCTCGAGATCACCCCGGCGGCGGTCGCCGCGCAGCTCACCCGGCTGACGACGACGCCGCTCGACGGACGCCGCGCCATCGCCGGCCTGCCCGCGGAGCGCGCCGACGTGATCGCCGGCGGCGTCGCGATCTACGCGCGCGCGCTGCGCCACATGCAGGCGCCTGTGCTGATCGCGTGCGACCGCGGGATTCGCTGGGGCGTCGCCTACACGACCGCCTGAAGCCGCGCGCGCCGTGGCACCATCGGCGCGTGAAGCGCGTGAAGCCGTTGGGCATGTCGGGGGTCCTGGTCCTGTCGCTGCTGGCGTGCAGCGACCCACAGAAACGCGTGCAACGACCGCTCGACGTCGCGGTCGTGACCGCGCCCGACGCGGCCAGGCCACCGGACGTCGTGCGGCACCCGGCCCCGACCTGCCCGCTCGCCGCGCTCGTCGTCGAGCCCGATCCCGACGCGCCGACCGATGGGCTCCAGGGCATGGCGCGTCGGGAGACGCCGCTGACCAAGGGCGGCACGTGCGAGGTCGCGGACTCCAACCTCGCGCGCGTCGAGCAGGCGATCCTGACCGGGCCGTCGCGCGAGGTGCCCGTCACCAGCACGCCCTGGGATCACAAGCGCCCGCCGAAGCACCTGGGGCTCGTCGACACGCGGTTCGCGCTGCAGCCCGACGAGCGCGCGCTGCTCGACAGGAACGGCTTCGTCGTGCTCGCGCGGTTCGCCGACGACTGGGCGAGCCTGTTCCACGAGGTGTTCCAGTCGCAGCTGCCGATCTACGTGTCGGTCGACGCGGTGATGCACGCGATCTACCTCGGCAACGACGGCCTGATCGCCGATCTCGAGGACGCCAAGCTCGCGCCGATGGTGTCGCGCGTGCTCGACGCGCTCGCGTGCGCGCTGCCGGCGGCGGCGGGCGACTATCCGGCAGAGACCGCGCGCGATCTCGATCTGTACGTCACCGTCGCGCGCGCCCTGCTCCGCGGCGAGCCGCCGGCGAGCATGTTCGGCGATCCCACCGTCGAGGCGGAGGCCACCAAGCTCGTCGCGGCCGCCGATGCCGCCGCGGAGATGACGAAGGTGTCGATGTTCGGGCGCGAGCGCGTGATCGACTTCACCGCGTACACGCCGCGCAGCCACTACGCCAAGACCGACGCGCGCAAGCGGTTCTTCCGCGCGGGGATGTGGCTGTCGCGGCTCGAGCTCAACCTGGTGTCGCGCGACAGCCGCAGCTCGCAGCCCGGCGAGGTGCCCGATCCGACGGAGACGCCCCGCGAGGACATCCTGGCGCTCGCGCTCGCGGATCTCGTCAAGCGCAGCGGCGCCGCCGACGACGTCGCCCGGCTCGACGGCGCGTGGGCGCTGCTCGCGGGGCGCCGCGAGGACGTGTCGGTGGCCCAGCTGCTCGAGCTCCGCGCCCAGGCGGGCATCGACAAGCTGACCGACCCGACCGCCGCCCAGCGCCTGCGCACGGCGATCGGCACGCGGTTCCAGCGCACCGCGCGGCTGCACTACATGCCCGAGGGCAGCCGCACGCTGCCGGCGATCACCACGCTGCTCGGCCCGCGCGTCGTGCCCGACGCCCAGGCCACGCGGCCGATCGTCGCCGACGAGGTCGCGGGCCGCGAGGTGCTGCACGCCGCCGACATGGCGTACGCGCTCGGCCACGACCGCGCGCTCGCCTACCTCGCCGACGATCGCGCGCGGTTCCCGACGCTCGAGCACCAGCTCGGCGCGGCGCGGACGATCATGCAGACCACACCCCGCGGCAAGGACGACCTCTACAGCGCGTGGCTCGACGCGATCATCGCGATCGCCAGGCCCGACGTCGGCGCGCGCCCGTCGTTCGCGTCGACGCCCGCCTACGCCGACCTCCGGATGAACAGCGCGCTCGTCGCGTTCGGCCACCTCAAGCACAACTTCGTGCTCGCGGTGGGCGAGTCGTACTTCGCCGGCGGCTGCGAGATCCCCGACGGCTACGTCGAGCCGGCCACCGCGGCGTACGCCGGCCTGCTCGACTACCTCGGGCGGCTCGAGCGCGCGCTGCCGCAGCTCGATCCCAAGGACGAGACCGGCGGCCTCGCGTACGTCAAGAACCTCCGGCGCGTGCTCGAGACGCTGCTCGCGATCCAGCGCGACGAGCTGCTGGGCAAGCCGCTGTCGAAGGCCCAGCGCGAGTTCCTGTCGATGGTCGTCGAGATGGCGCCGGGCACGACCGGCGGGCCGCCGACCTACACCGGCTGGTGGTTCGACATGTTCCGCCACCGCGAGCTCGACGGCCGCGCCGACGCCGACTACATCGCGAGCTTCTTCACCGGCGATAAGATCGCGTACGTCGGCGCGACCGCGCCGCGGCTCGGCGTGTTCGTCGTCGACACCGGCGGAGCGCCGCGGCTCGCGGTCGGCCCGGTGGCGCGCGGCTACGAGATCCAGGGCCCGCAGGCGAAGCGACTGTCCGACGACGACGCCAAGCAGCTCGCCGACGCCGACCGGTTCGCGCCGTGGGCGACGAGCTACACCGCGGCGGCGCCCACCGTGGCCGCGCCGGCGTTCTCGATCAGCTGGGCGCCCGGCGACGCGATCCAGCTCGAGGCCAAGGCGGCGATCGGTCCCGTGACGATCGAGATCCTCGACCACCATCGCAAGCCGATCGCGAAGGCGACCCGGACCATCGGGGCCGGCAAGACGACCTGGAAGATCAAGCACGCCAAGGACGTCGCCGAGGGCCTCCACCTCATCGTCGGCAAGTGGCATGCGTGGGAGGAGGTCGGCGTCGTCGAGGGCCAGGTCTACAGCACGTTCGGCCCGGCCGAGGAGACCGAGGGCGGCTCGAACTGAGCCGAGCGAAGATCACCGTAAACGTAAACCCAAACGAAAACCCAAACGATCTCGAGGAGTGGGTGGGCGTCGTGGGCGTCTCCCAGACGTTTTCGGTCGGGTAGCCCGGCGACTTTGGCTCGCCGGGCCCCCACAGATCCGGACATGCACAATTCACGCATCCGGCTCTTCAGTGCACAGGTTCGCTAGGTGCCGTACCGGTGAACGATGCGCGGTCCT
>JAPLLF010001224.1:1749-2970 GCA_026387715.1 Pseudomonadota bacterium | reverse complement strand
CGCGCTCGCTCGCTTCGAGCGTCGGCTCGGTGACCGTGCCGACGGCCGGCCGGTGGAGCGGCGTCATCGTACGGGCGAGCACCGGCGGCGGCGGTCGATGGGGGGATGTCGACGCGGTCGCAGGGGGTGCGGTCCGCTGCGTCTGCGGCGTCGAGATCCGCTGGACGGCCACCGGCGTTTGCACGGGTGGCGGGCTGGTCTCGTTGGGGAGCATGAGCGCGCCGATCGCGCGGAGTCGCGTCACGATCTGGACCGCGCGATCGGTGGGGAGCCCGGTCGTGAGCAACACGTCCTTGATCGACTGCGTGCCGTCGATCCGCGAGAGCACGAAGTACTCCTCGGGACCGACCCCCGCCTTGAGCGGATCGAAGCCAGGCGTGACGCGCAGCTTCTGCGCGGTCGAACCGATTCCCGAGATCTCCACAGGTACGCTCACGATGGAACCCTCACGATATGACGCGTACCCCTGTAGAGACCACGGTTAACCGTGGGGTATTTTCAGGCTACTTCCCGATCCCGTCCGCCAGCACGGATCGGAGGATCGAGACTGCCTCGTCCAAGAGTGGGATCGTCGCGACAAAAGGTGGCGCGAATCGGACGACTTTGTCACCGGCCACCGAGAGCAGGAGGCCGCGCTCCCGGCACTTGGCCACCACCGCCACCGGGCTCCCGGACACCACCAGCCCCAGGAGCAGCCCGCGACCTCGAACCTCGGTCGCGTGCCCCGGGAACTCCCGCACCAGGGTCGCGAGCTTGTCGGCGAGGTAGGCCCCGCTCTCCTGCACGCGCGCGAGCAGCGCGTCGTCGTCGATGATCGAGAATACGGCGTTGGCGGCCGCCGACGCGAGCGGGTTGCCGCCGAACGTCGACGCATGGGTCACCGCGCCGCCCGGCGCCGAGGCGAGCCCCGCCGCGGCCTTCTCGCTGCAGGCGATGGCGCCGATCGGCACGCCGCCCCCCAGCCCCTTGGCCAGGGTCATCACGTCGGGCGCGACGTCGTCGTGCTGGTGGCCGAACCAGGTGCCGGTGCGACCGACCCCGGTCTGCACCTCGTCGAAGATCAGGATCGTGCCGGTCTCGTCGCACAGCGCGCGGAGCCCGGCGAGGTAACCCGGCGGGGCGACGATGATGCCGCCCTCGGCCTGGATCGGCTCGACGATGATCGCGCAGGCGGTCTTCGGCGCGAGCGCCGCGCGCGCCTGGGCGAGATCGCCGTAGGCG
>JAPLLF010001224.1:0-1710 GCA_026387715.1 Pseudomonadota bacterium | reverse complement strand
CGTAGGCGATGAACTCGACGGGCCCGAACATCGGCCCGAAGCCCTCGCGGTACTTCGCTTGCCCGGTGATCGAGACGGTCGCGATCGAGCGGCCGTGGAACGAGCCGATGGTCGAGATGATCGTGTTGCGCTCGGGGGCGTTCGCGACGACGTGCTGGTATCGCCGCGCGAGCTTGAGCGCGCCCTCGTTGGCCTCCGCGCCGGAGTTGCAGAACATCACGCGGGTCGCGAACGACCGCTCCACGATCGCCGCGGCCGCGAGGATCTGCTCCTCGTTGAAGTAGAGGTTCGAGACGTGGACGAGCTTGCCCAGCTGCGCGGCGACGCGCGTCGTGAACTTGGGATGCGAGTGCCCGAGCCCGCAGACCGCGATCCCGGCCGTCATGTCGATGTAGCGGGTGCCCTCGACATCCCACACCTCGCTCCCCTGACCACGCGCCAGCACGATCGGCTGCTGCCGGTAGTTCTTGACGAAGACCTTGTCGGCGAGGGCGAGCAGTTCAGCTTGCTGCATGCCGTGGGCGTACCACGTTCACGTCACAGGATGTAGCGAGCCAGATCCTCGTCGGCGACGAGCGCCGACAGCCGTTCGCGCACGTAGTTCTTCGTGATCGGGATCGTCTGCTCGCCGATGTCGGGTGCGTTGAACAGCAGATCGTCGAGCAGGCGCTCGAGCACCGTGTGCAAGCGACGCGCGCCGATGTCGTTGGTGCGCTGGTTGACGTCGGCCGCGATCGACGCCAGCTCCTCGATGGCGTCCGGCTTCCACTCGATCGTGATCGACTCGGTCGCGAGCAGCGCCGCGTACTGCCGGGTCAACGCGTTGGTCGGCTCGGTGAGGATCCGCACGAAGTCGGCGGCGGTCAGGGGGGCGAGCTCGACGCGGATCGGAAAGCGCCCTTGCAGCTCGGGGATGAGATCCGACGGCTTGCTCATGTGGAACGCGCCGGCGGCGATGAACAGCACGTGATCGGTCTTCACCGGCCCGTACTTGGTCGTGACCGTCGAGCCCTCGACGATCGGCAGCAGGTCGCGTTGCACGCCCTCGCGCGACACGTCGGCACCGCCGCGATCGCTGCGCGTGGCGATCTTGTCGATCTCGTCGATGAACACGATGCCGGCCTGCTCGGCGCGCCGCACCGCCTCCCGGCCGGTCGCGTCGGCGTCGATGAGCTTCTCGGTCTCCTGCTTGAGGAGCACGGCGTGGGCCTGCGGCACCTTGAGCTTCTGCCGCTTGGTCTTCTTGTTGAGGCCACCGAACATGTCGCGCAGCCCCGACAGGGCGTTCTCGTCGATCCCCGGCTGGCCGCCGAACATGGACGTGATCGGGTTCGCGGAGTCGTCGGCGAGATCGAGCTCGACCTCGCGATCGTCGAGCTTGCCCTCGCGCAGCATCACCCGGAACTTCTCGCGGGTCGCGTCGGCGCTGTTCGGGAGCAGCACGTCGAGCATCCGGTTCTCGGCGGCCTCCTTGGCGAGCGGGCGCACCTTCTCCGCCTCCTCGTCGCGCACGAGCTTCACGCTCGCCTCCACGAGGTCCCGGACGATCGACTCGACGTCACGACCGACGTAGCCGACCTCGGTGAACTTGCTCGCCTCGACCTTCACGAACGGGGCGCGCGCGAGCTTCGCGAGCCTGCGCGCGAGCTCGGTCTTGCCGACGCCGGTCGGGCCGATCATGATGATGTTCTTCGGCATGATCTCGTCGCG
>JAPLLF010000880.1 GCA_026387715.1 Pseudomonadota bacterium | reverse complement strand
GGCCCGGCGTGCAGGCCGGCGAGCCGCTCGCGCCGCAGGATCGCCTCCTCCTTGCAGATCTCCCGCGCCGAGTTGATCACGCCGAACCACACGCCGGTGGTCGCGAGCATGAACACGAGCTTCTTGGCCTCGATCCGCTGCGCGGTGAGCCCGTCGGACCGCGACACCAGCGACAGCAGGATGCCGATGATGGGGGCTTGCAGCAGGAGCAAGACGAGGTTCTTGCGATCGGCCCACATCAGGTCGAGGTAGCGCCGGCACAGGATGCCGAGCTGGCGGCCGCGTGACTTCGCGTAGGCGCTCGCCCGCCGGAGGTGCTCCGCGTGTTGCTCCCGCGACGGCCCGGCCGGCGCGCGCGCGGGGCGCTCGACGACGTACTTCGCGTGCTGGAGGGATGCGGCGTAGCGCGCCTGCCAGTGCTCGGCGGTCTCCTCCGGCTTGTCGGGCTCGTCGGTCGCCGCGTAGATGTCGGCGAAGTCGGGGACCCCGAAGAACCCGAGCGCCTGCGCCGGCGGCCCGAAGTAGATCGCCTTGCCCGCGACGAGGTAGACGATGTGATCGCACATCGTGATGTTCTGGGTCGCGTGCGTGATTAGCACGATCGTGCGACCGGCGTCGGCGAGCCGCCGCAGCGTGTACATGAGCTTGCGCTCGAGGCCGGGATCGAGCCCCGAGGTCGGCTCGTCGAGGAACAGCAGCGGCGGATCGGCGAGGAGCTCGCACGCGATCGACACGCGCTTGCGCTGGCCACCCGACAGCTGATCGACGCGCTTGTCGGCGTGCGCGGTCATGTCGACCTGCTCGAGCACGGCGGCGATGCGCGTCGCGATCTCGGCGTCGGCCGTGTCGGCGGGGAGGCGCAGCCGCGCGGCGTGGTGGAGGGCGCGGCGGACGGGGAGCGAGCGGTGCAGGATGTCGTCCTGCGGGACGTAGCCGATGATCGCGCGATACGCGTCGTAGCCCGCGTAGAGGTCGTCGCCGTTGATCGCGACCGAGCCGGCGGTGGCGCGCGAAAACCCGCACATCGCCATCATCAGCGTCGACTTGCCGGCGCCGCTCGCGCCGACGATCGCGACGAACTCGCACGGCTCGATCGACAGCGTGGTCGGGTGGAGCAGGGTGCGCGGACCCGCGCCGGACGGCACGACGCGCGCGACGTCCCGACAGTCGATCCGGATCGCGCCGCGCGCGTCGAGCGTGTCGAGCGAGTCGCCGTCGTAGGTCAGCCGATACGTGCCGATCTGCACGACGTCGCCGGGCGCGAGCCGACGGCCGGTGGCGTCGATCCGCTGGCCGTTGACCCACGTGCCGCGCGCCGAGTCGCGATCGCGCAGCACGTGATGATCGGTCTCCCACGCGAGCTCGGCGTGGCGGCGCGAGACCAGCGGCTGGTCGAGCACGAGATCGGCGTCGGTCCGCCCGATCGTCAGGAGCGGCGTGCCGGGCGGCGTCGCGAAGTGCTGGATCGCGGCGATCCGCTTCGCGAGCGGGTTTCGATACACGACGGTGACGAGGTTCTGCGTCGATGGATCGGGGAAGCGCAGGACGTCGCCGTCGTGGAGGACCGACGTGGTGAGGGCCACCCCGCCGAGCAGCACGCGCGCGTCGCCACCGGCGGTGACCACGACGTGATGGGCGCCGGCGATCGTCTCGACGCGCGCGTGGTGCGGCGCGATCCACCCCGCGCCCAGCCGGACGTCGGCCTCGGCGGCCGAGCCGATGACGGTCGCCGCGGTCGCGTGGACCTCGACGACGCGGATCGCGGCGCCCTCCGCCACCTCGAGCGTCGCGGTGGGGGCGTCGGGCTGGCCGCTCGCGGCGACGTCGGACACGCGGTTGACGTCCCGCGTGACCCGGCGCGTCGTGCCGTTCTTCGTCGTCGATGCGACCGGCCGGGTCCGGATCGACGCGCCGGAGGTCGCGCTGTGCAACCGGCCGGTCGCCAAGGGCGAGCGCTACGAGGAGCGGATCCTCGAGCACGGCGCCACGATCCGGATCGTCGGCAGCGTCGCGCTCGATCCGATGATGCACGTCGCGACCGGCAGGGAGCGGCTGTTCCGCGAAGGCGCGTTCACCGCGCGGCTCACGGGGACGTCGAAGTTCCCGCTGCTCGCCGACGTCGAGCGCGCGGCGCGGTACCATCGCCGCGATGAGCCAGTGATCTGAGCGGACAGATCCTGGACGGTCGCTACCGGGTGATCGAGCCCCTCGGCGAGGGCGCGATGGGCAGCGTGTATCGCGCCGAGCGGCTCGGTCTGGGGAGGATCGTCGCGGTCAAGGTCATGAACGAGCGGCTCCCGGACGAGATGGCGTCGCGCCGTCGCTTCGAGCGCGAGGCGACCGCGATGGCCAGGCTCGAGCACCCGCACTGCGCGTCGGTGCTCGACATCGGCGTCATCGGTGCGCGGCCCTACGTCGTCATGGACTTCGTGAGCGGGCTGCCCCTGACGAAGCTTGTCGAGGCGGGGCCGGTGCCCGTCGCGCGCGCGGTGGAGATCATGCGGCAGGTGCTGTCCGGCCTCGCGCACGCGCACGAGCTGGGGATCGTGCATCGCGACATCAAGCCCGCGAACATCGTGCTGTCGCAGAAGGCCGGGCTCGGCGATCACGTGAAGATCCTCGACTTCGGCCTCGCGCGGCTGAGCGAGGAGAGCTCGAACCTGACGGCGGGCATCATCCTCGGCACGCCGAGCTACATGGCGCCCGAGCAGATCCGCGGCATCCTGATCGACGGGCGCGCGGACCTGTATGCCTGCGGCGTCATGCTGTTCGAGCTGCTGACCGGCGACAAGCCGTTCCGGTCGGCCAACAACGATGCGCTCGGGGTCTGCATGATGCACCTCAACGTGCCGGCGCCGCGGCTGGCCGATCGGCGCCCGGACCACGAGCTCGTGCCGCTCGAGCCGATCGTCGCGCGCGCGCTCGAGAAGGATCGCGATCGGCGCTTCGCCACGGCGGGCGAGTTCGCCGCGGCGCTCGCCGAGCTGGGCCTGCGACCGTCGGCGCACACGCCACCGGCGGGCATCACCGTGCAACTGCCGGCGCCAACGCCACCACCGGCGAAGGACGTGTCGGCGTTCGCGAGCGCGGCGACGAGCGCGTTGATCGTCGATCCGACGCCGGTGCCAGCGCCCGTGCTGCCGGCGAGGGCGCCGTCGCGCCGCCGGCTGATGGTGATGGTGGGCAGCGCGGTCCTGGCGGTCGCCGTGGCCGTCGTCCTCGTGATCGTCGGGACCCGCAAGGGCACGTCGTCCGCCGCCGCGTCGGCTGGGCTCACGCCGTCGGTCGACGCGGCGGTCCTCGCCGTCGACGCGGCCGTCGTCGATCCGGTGGACGAACTCGTCGCGCGCGCCGACGAGCTGGCGCGCAGCGGCCGGCTCAAGCCCGCGATCGACCTGCTGTCGAAGGCCCGCCGGACCTATCGGCCGGCTCTACCTCGACAAGATGTACTTCGGCGACGGGTTGCCGCTCGTGCGCGCGGCCATCGCGCTCGATCCGACCTACCGGAGCGACGAGGTCCTCATCAAGCTGCTGGTGCGCGGCTTCAACGCGACCGCGAACTACGACTACACGATCGCGAAGTTCCTGCGCGACGACATCGGAGAGCCCGCGAAGGCGTACCTCGAGGAGACCGCGAAGGCGCACCCCAATCCGATCGTGCGCAACCGCGCGACCGCCGAGCTGCGTCGCTACTAGATCGCGGCGACGGATCGCGGCAACGGATCGCGGTGACGGATCACGGCGACGGATCGCGGCGGCGGATCGCGGCGGCGGATCGCGGTGACGAATCGCGGCGACGGATCGTGGAGGCAGATCGCGGAGGCGGATCACGGACCGCAGCCACGGATCGCGGACGCAGATCGCGGCGGCGGAGACAGACGGAGACGGATGGTGCAGCGCTGGGCCTGCCCCGCGAGGGCGATCGGTCAGGGGAGCTTCCGCGAGTGCGTGAGCCCCCATAGCAAGCCGAGCTGGCGGTCGAGGATCGGCGCGATCTCCTGCGTGTCGACCTTCCACTGCCACAACTCGGCGATGGTCAGCACCGCCTTGATCTCGGCGGAACTGCCGTGCGCCATCACGAAGAACCGGCGCTTGTCCTTGCCCGACCTTCGGCTCCCCTCGGGTGCAGCCGCGTCGGTTCCGGTTCCGGTTCCGGTTCCGGTTCCGGTTCCGGTTCCGGTTCCGGTTCCGGTTCCGGTTCCGGACCTGCGGTTGCCGTTGCCGTTGCCGTTGCCGCTGTCGGCTGCCGCTGCTGCCTGCCGTTGCCGTTGCCGTCGCTAGCGGCTGGCGCCGACGCCGAGCTTCGCGCGCAGCGCCAGCCATCCGGGCTGGGCGATCGCCGAGATCAGGTGCGCGAGCGAGTCGCCGCGGGCGCGCGCCGCGGCCACGATCGTCACCGGATCGCCGCCGACCAGCAGCGCGGCGCGGTCCGCGACGCGCTGCGAGGTGGCGATGTGCCCCCCGACCTCGATCACCACGCCGGGGTTGGCGATCGCCGCGAGCACCGCCTCGAGCCGCGCGCGGAGCTTCACGGACAGCGCGCTCCTCACCAGCTCGTCGTGCGCGCGCTGGATGTCGGGGTCGTCGACGGCGATGTTCGCGGCGTCCCGCACCGCCGGCGAGCCGAACAGGCGCGCGACGGCGATCACGAGGCGCATCGCGTCGTCGATCGGCAAGCCCGCGAACACGACGTGCTCGGGCCGACACAGCTCGACGG
>JAPLLF010000108.1 GCA_026387715.1 Pseudomonadota bacterium | reverse complement strand
GCATCACCTCGCGGTTGAACCCGAGCGAGCGCGCCAGCTCGGTCGACGACGCCAGGGGGTGACGATCACCCGTCAGCGACATGTACGCCGAGATGTCCCCTCCGTGGAGCGTGCGGGGGATGGGGTGGACCAGGTGCTGGCCCATCACGAAATCTTCGAAATACCGCCCGTGCGAGACCTTCATCGAAGGTCGCAACGTACCCCGATTGCTGACCGATTACTCGGACAGCAGGTAGCTGTAGCCGAAGCTCTGCGGGCCGCCTTCCCACGCGGGGAACGACGCCGATCGCACGGCATTGGCGACGCACTCGCCGACCGGCGTGTTCGCGAACGTGCCGCTCACGGACACCTTCTGGACCTTGCCGTCGTTGGACACCGTGAGCTTCACCGAGGCGGTGCCTTGCGTGCCCGCGTAGCAGGCCTGCGCCTTGCTCGCGATGCCGCCCATCCCATGCTTGATGTCGTCACCGGACAGGCTCTTCTTCTCGAGCTTGACCTTCTCGACCTTCTTGTCCTTCGACACGCCGGCCTCGTTGAGCAGATCGTCGAACGAGGGCTCGGAGCCATCCGGGTTGAGCTTCTTGGCGGGCTCGCCGGGCTTGGCCACCTTGGCCTCGACCTTGTCCGCCTTCTCCGGGGCGTCCTTCGACGCTTCCTTGGTGGCCGGCTTGGCCTTGGCGATCTTGGTCGCGACGTCGGCGGACCCCGCGGTCGCCGCCGGGACCTCGGTCTTGGGGGGCTCCTCGATCGCGGCCTCGGGCTTGGCCGGCTCGGCCGCCTTCTCCTCGACCGGTGCCTTCGGAGCCGGGACCTTCTCGATCGATGCGACGACGGGCCGTGGCGCCTCGGCGGTGCCGCTGTTGCGCGTGACCACGAAGATCGTGAGCCCCGCGGCGGCCGCGAGCCCCAGACCGACGACCGCGAACAGCTTGCCGTTACCGCCGGACTTCTGCGCGGCGATGCGCGAGCCGATCAGCGGCGTCGACGACGCTGGCGTGGGGGCCGCAACCACCCCCTTGGCCTTCTTCTCGGCGGCGGCGCTGATCGGCGTGACCGATGCGATCGCCTCGTCGGCGATCGGCGCCTGGGCCGGCGACTTCTTGAGCTCCTTCATCTCCTTCTTGGACGGCAACTCCGCCAGCTCGGGGAGCGAGATCATCCTGGCGGGCTCGGGGAGCGCGACGGCCTTCCAGCCCGTGGACGACGACGCGATCAGATCGTCGTCGGCCGAGTGGGGAACGGTGACCTTCGCGGACATGCGCTGCTTGGTCGATTGCGCCAGGCTGCGGATGTCGTGAAGGCCCGAGTCTTCGGCACGTGGAATCGAGTCCGTCGCCTCGTCGGCGGGCGATTCGATCTCGGGGTCAGCTCGCTTCTCGTCTGAGGGCTTCATTTCCAGGCTTCCCGTGAGGGGTTGGGCGAGTTCGTTCGAACGATCCGTCCCCGTCGTCGTCGTCTGCATCACTGCGGCCTCCGAAACATCATGTCCCCCGGCTTCGCCACCGGTCGGCGAGTTCGACAAACGCAGGAGCGTTTGCTTGGGAAGGCCGTCGAAATAACCCGAGGGCACCTGATCGTCCAACGTTTTCATCGCGCCGCGCAGCAGGCGATCGAGGTCGTCGTGAGTGGAATCGGAAGCCATGACTATCCCCTCCCCGGTGAGGCTGCCGACTCGGGAATCAGTAGTCGAAGCCGCAAGAGGCGGCGTGCCTCGTTGACGCGCCAGGCGACGGTCCCCTCGGGAATGTCCAGGATCTCCGCGATCTGGCGATGCGGGAGCTCCTCGATCGTCGCCAGCACGAGGGTGACCCGGAGCGAGGGCGACAGCGCCGCGACCGCCTCGAGCACCCGCGTGACCTCGGCGGTCTGTTGCACTTTTTGTGCAGGGGTCGACGCATGTTGCGGCTCGACCCCGAGCGCCTCGGGCCGTCCGCCGACGTGCGCGGCCTCCGCGCTGCCGCGCTGCTGGAGCGAGCTACCACGCTTGCCGGAACGGAGCGCATTGAGCGCCGTGTTCACCGTGATCCGGTAGAGCCACGTGAAGAAGTCGGCGCGCCCATCGAACGTCGCGAGCCCCTTGAAGGCGCGCACGAACGCGTCCTGCGTGACGTCGTCGGCATCGGCGTGGTTACCGAGGATATGAAGGGCTGCGGAGTACACGCGGTTCTGGTAGCGACTGACGAGGCGAGTGAATGCCTCACGGTCACCGAGTCGGGCCCGGTCGACGTCTGGATCCTCCGCCATGGGAGAACTATACGTGAGTGCGTTGATCGATTGGACAAACCAGCAACGCCGTCCATTGGGTCGCCTACGTAAGTAAGCGGGCTATCGTCGACGATCGGCTTCGAACAGCTTCGCCACGAGCCCCGCGGCGAGGTCGGCCAGCCGGGCCAGCGCGCGGGCGGCATCGGCCTGTGCGGACAGCCGCGCGCGCACGCGGTCGGCCCCCGCCACCCCGGCATCGGAGGCGCGCTGGCGGATCGTGGCGTCGAGCACGGCGAGCGGGTCGGCGCCACCGAGCGCCCCGCGCAAGGTGGCGATCCGGCTGCGCGCCTCGCGCAGCGCGTCGGCGACGTCGTCGGCAAACGCGTGGATCAGCGCGACCTCGTCGGCCACCCCGCCGACGAGCGCGTCGAGCTCCACCAGGGCGAGATCGCGGAGCCGCGTGCACAGGACCTCGTCGGGATCGTCCGCGGCTCCGTGGCCGGTGACGCCCATCGTCGTGGTCAGCATCGCGCCGCTCACTTCGGACCCTTGCCATCCGGCGACGCGGCGTCACCCAGCTGGTTCTGCTTGGTGGCCTCCTTGGCCTCCTTGGCCGCGGTCATCTTCGCCTTGAGCGCGGCGAGCGGATCGCTCGGATCGGCGACACCCCCTGCCCCGGACGCCAGGAGCCCGGCGTTCGTGCTCTGCGCGGCGGCGAGCTTGCGATCGAAGGCCTGCGCGTCGACCTCCTCGCCGCGCATCGCCGCGTCGACCTCCGACTCGACGACCTCCGAGTCGATCCGATCCTCCGCGGCCTGGAAGCGGTCCCACACGGACGAGTCGTTGCCGAACGCATCGCCGC
>JAPLLF010000248.1 GCA_026387715.1 Pseudomonadota bacterium | reverse complement strand
GGATCGACGAGCGCATCTCGGCCGCCTTGCGCGAGGTCGCGCTGCGCGATGCCGTCGGCGTGATCGAGGGCGGGTTCGACGAAGCGGCACCGCGTGTGATCGTGCAGGCGCTGCGCGAGCTCGATCGCGTGATCAACCAACCGCTCGTGATCTTGCTGCCCGCGCGCCGGGGCTGGCTCGCCGATGCGATGCCTTCGCTCGTCGAGATCGACGTGCCGCCGCCGACGCTGGCGCAGCGGATCGTCCTGTGGTCGCGCGCGCTTCCGGATGCCGCCCGCGAGGACCTCGAGATCGTCGCGTCGCGCTACGCGTTCACCGGCGGCACGATCGCGCGCGTCGCGCACCGCGCGATCAAGTCCGCACAGGTGCGCGGTCCGGACAACGAACGCATCACCCTGGACGACCTCGGCGACTCGGCTCGCCACGTGTTCTCGAACCGGCTCGGCAGCCTCGCCCAGCGCATCCCGATCGGGTTCACGTGGGACGATCTCGTGCTGCCGCGCGAGACCCTCGAGGGCGTTCGCGAGGTCGTGCGGTTCGCTCGCCATCGCCCGTTTCTCCTCGAAGAATGGGGCTTCGCCAGCAAGTTGCCATACGGTCGTGGGATCTCGGCGCTCATGGCCGGCCCGCCCGGTACCGGCAAGACGATGGTCGCGCAGCTCCTCGCCCGCGAGCTCGGCTACGACCTCTATCGGATCGACCTCTCGCAGATCGTGAACAAGTACATCGGCGAAACCGAGAAGAACCTCGGCCGCCTGTTCGACGAGGCCGAGTCCGCGCACGCCGTGCTGTTCTTCGACGAGGCCGATTCGTTGTTTGCGAAGCGCACCGAGGTCAAGTCATCCAACGATCGCTACGCGAACCTCGAGGTCAACTACCTGCTCCAGCGCATGGAGACGTTCGACGGCGTCACGTTGCTCGCGACCAACATCGAGCAAGGCCTCGACGATGCGGTCAAGCGACGGGTGCGCTTCGCGATCCTGTTCGAGCTGCCCGATGCGAGCGAGCGTGCGCGGTTGTGGCGCAGCATGTTTCCGGCGCGCGCGCCGCTCGCGCCGGACATCGAGTGGGACAAGCTCGGCGCAAAGTTCGAGATGGCGGGCGGCTACATCAAGAAGGCCGCGGTGCGTGCGGCGCTGCGTGCCGTCGAGGATCGTCGCGCGATCACGCTCGCCGATCTCTTCGAGGCCGGCAATCACGAATATCGCGAGATGGGACGGATCGTCTAGCGCGCGGGGACGAGGAGCACCAGCTTGTAGAACGCACCCGCGAGCTCGGGCTGCAGGCCACCGACCTCCTCGGGGACGTGCTTCGCCTTGTCGCACGCGACGGTCTGGGTACCCTGCGCGACCTGCTGCACCCTGGCGAGCTGCGCGTCCCAGACGACCTTGTCGCTCGCCGCGGGGCGCTCGACCTTTCCCAGGCCCGCCACGATCGCCTTCGCCTGCTTGCAGAACGTGGCGGCCTTCCAGGACAACCCGTCGACCGACGCGCGCACGGTCGCGAGCTGCGCCGGGAGCGTGCGCGGGCGACCGGCCTCGACGAGCGCGTCGAGCGAGGCATACAGCACCTCGATCTGGCTCGCGACCGTCTTCATCGATCCGTCGACGCTCTTCATGGCGTGCGACTTTCGCTTGCACAGGTCGTTGATCGAATCGGCCGCGTTCGCCACATCGCCGACGAACGCCGCCCACGCGATCTTGTCCAGCGGGACGTTGGCCGGCACGCGCTTGTCGGAGATCGCGTTCGCGGCGTCGAGGATCTGCGCGCTGTCCGCGCAGAGCTTGGTCTCGCGGTCGGCGACCGGCAGCTTCCGGGAGGGCTCGAGCCGGCCCGCGAGCTTCTTGGTGTCCGCCGCGGCGATCGTGGCCATCGTGCCGATCGTGCCGATCGTGCCGATCGCGAGCGCCCAGACAACGATTCCCGTGGAGCTCCTCATGCGTCCTCCGACTCGTTGAGGTTGCCGTCGATGTTCTTGCCGGTCTCCTCGACGTGCCAGTGCTCGGCCTTCGAGCCGGTGAAGCCGAGGTCCTTGTGGAGCGGACGGAGCAAGCCGAACTGGTGATAGATCTCCTCCCAGGCCCACTCGTCCGTGTGGTTCGGATCCTTGTCGCTACGCCAAGGGATGAACACGTCGACGGCGTGCCCCGAACAATGCTGCGACACTCCCGGACCTCGGCCGGACGAGTCGAGCGGCGCGCGGCGAGCGGTGTCGCCACGGGCGAACCCGGCGGCGGCGGCGGCGCCCTGTCCACCGTGATCCTTGTAGAGCTGCTTGGCCTGCTCCTTGATCTCGTCGTTCGTCGCCCCGGCATGCGGCAGGTACTTCCACCCGTTGTACATGCCACCGGGCAGGGCACGGATCGCCCCGAAGTCGACGCCGTTGCCGTCCTGGTGTGCGAGCTGGTAACGGATGGCCATCTTGTGCGCGTCGATGGGATGCCGCATGCCCTGACGGAGCACGATGTCCCCGGTGACCATGTCGTTCGCGATCGCCCACTCGAGGAGCAGGTTGATCTTCGTCATCAGGCTGCCGTCGAGGGCGACGCCACCGAGCGAAGGCTTGAAGGTGCCAGCGAACTTCCACGCGTGCTTGGTGGGGGGCGTCCGCTGGGGAGCTTGGCCGTCGGGAGCTTGGCCCGGATCGCGTCCGCGCGTTCCTTGTCGATGGCGTCATGCGCCTCGTTGCCGAACCCCGGGCTCGTCGTGCCATGGCCACCCAGGTGGCTGAAGTCGATCCACAGATCATCCGCCGTCTGGACGCCGGGACCCTCGACCTGACCCTGCTTGCCGCGGACCTCGTGGAGGTGGATCACGGTGCTCGCCGCCAGCTTGTGCCCGGATTTGTGACCGTCTCTCGTCACGAGGTTGACCTCGTGCAACGTCACGAACGAATTCGTGAACACGCGGTGCGTCGCGTCGTTGACGTTCTTCTCCATGTCGAACTTGCGCACCGTCGCGTTCCCCAGGGCGTCGACGGTCTCGGCGTCGTGGTGTGCGTGATGCTTCTTCGCGGGCTTGGTCGCGACGTTGGCCGCTGCGGGTGCGGCAGCGGTGGGCTCGCGATGCTCGTGATGCTCGTGATGATGGTTCGGGGCGATCGATGGAGCGGCGTCGACCGGCTGCGGCGCGAACACGGGTCGTGCCGTCGCTGCTCCTGGCGTCGCTGCGCCCGGCGTCACCACGGGTTGTGCCTGCGCTGCTCCAGGTGCGAACTCGGTATCGCGACTCTCCGTGATGAGGTGCTTCGTGGCGTCGTTGCGCAACCCCATGTGGTTCTCGCCGTTGCTGAACTGGAACACGGTCATCGTGCGGGGCCCGCCCTCGAGACCATGGATCGTGAGGCGACTGCGCTCGTGTAGCCCCGCGATCGACCGCTTGTCTTTCCAGTCACCCTCGTCGTGGGTGAAGGTGACATCCTTCGAAGCTCCGATGATCTTGCGGAAGTTGTCCTCGTTGAGGTTCGTGTGGAGCGCGGTCGCCTCGGAGATCTCCTTGCGTTCGTGCGTCTTGCGATCCTCGCCGCCATCGTGGAGCAGCACGCGCAGCCGCTTGTCCGTCTTGCCGCCGACGAACCATTCCGCGACGCGCTGATGGTTGTCGGTCCACGCCGTCGAGCCCGCCTTGTTGCCGTAGCCGCCATCCTCGTACGTCATGTCGTGTACGACATCACCGAGATCTTTTCCGATGAAGCCGAGGCCCGCGCCGCCGGCGCTGTGCCCCGCGACGGAGAGCGAGGCCATCGACAGGTCGACGCCGATCTCGTTGCCGAGCTTGAGCAGCGCCGCGTCGAGGAAGCCTTTCCATCCACCCTTGGCCGAATGGATCGCATTCCACAGCGGGAACTGATCGCTCATCGTGGCCAGCGGTGCGAACGTGATGAGGTTGCGCGGCGTCGCGGCCATGGCCTGTGCGAGCCCCATCGCCTGCTCGGGCTTGGGATCGTCGATCCGCCCGCCCGAGGTGTACGCGAACATGCCGTGCAGGAAGAGGAAGACCTCGACGGAGTCGGTCACGCCGCCCGGGGGGAGATAGGCGTGGACCGTCGGGTAGCCCTTGCCCGGTTGGATCGTGTGGACCTTGCCGCCGCCGCCGTGCTTGTCGCCGTTCGCCGGTGTCGTCGTCGCGAGGGCGGTCGGCGATGCGACCGGCGTGACCACCGGGGCCTTCGCGACCTCGTGCTTGTCGTCGTGCGTGGGGGCCGGCGCGGCGATGACCGGTGCGGGTGTTGAAACGACGGGCTTCGCGACCTGGACTTGCTCGTCGTGGGCGTGATCGTCGTGCTGATCGTCGTGGTGATCGTCGTGGTGCGCGTGCTTCTTCTTGTGCACCTTCGGCGGCGGCGCCGGCGTGTCGCTCGCGTGGTCGTCGTGGTGGGCGACGGCGTGTGCATGATCGTCGACGGGCGCGACCGGGACCGGAAACGCGGTCGGCTTGGCGCCGACCGCGTCGGCCTTCGCGGTCGCACCGTGAACCTTCGAAAGGTCGATGTGCCGAGGGATCGACGTCACGATGTTGGTCGACTTGCGATGGCCGATCGCGTCCCACTTCGCCTTCTTCGCGTCGAGGAGTGCCTGGGCCTCGTCAGCCGGCATGTCCTTCTTGTGGTGCGACTTCCGGTACGATGCCTTCGCGGCGTTGAGATAGCGCTGCGTCTCGAGCTCGGTGTACGACGACACGATCGTGTGGCTGAGGATGTCGAGGAACGTGTCGCGATCGGGCGCGCTGTTGATGCCCGCGTCGACCGCACGCTTGAGCATCGTGCCGGTGAACGCCGGACGGCTGTTGTAGTACTCGGTGACCCACGCCTTCGCGGTGTCATCGTCGAAGAACTTCGACGTGCCGCCCTTGTCGTGCTGGAGCTCGGCCGTCTTCGCCTGATCCTGCAGCGCGTACTTGGCGATCGCCGCGATCACCAGATCCTCGCCGGACGCGGCGAGGAACCGGTCACCCCACTCGTGCGTGCGGAGCAACTCTTCGTGCGGCGCGCCGACGATCTGGTACGGGCTGCTCTTGAAGTCGTACTTCTTGGTCTTGTCGAGCACGAGCCCGTGGCGCGAGAACGCCTCGGGGGTTGCCTCCATCACCCGCTGGATCGACAGGCTGCCAAGGACGAGCTGGTGGAAGCCGATGCTGACGATCTCGTCGTCGGTCGTATCGACGGCGGCCGCCTTGCCACCGGTCTCGATCTTCGAGATCGCGTCGAGCTGGCCGATCTGGCCAGCGGTGATCTGGAGCTTGCCGTCGGCGGCGACTCGCGCGAGCGCATCGCGCGTCTTCTCGGGGCCGGTCTTCGTGTAGCCCGTGCCGACACGCTCCTTCTTGTCGATCTTCTTGCCGGCTTTCTTGTCGGCACGCAGATCGTCCTTGTGGGCGAGTTCGACGACGGCACGGCCGTACTCCGCACCCATCGTCTGATTGAGCATCGCGAGTATCGCGTCCTTCGCGTCGGGGTGCTCGTGGATCAACTTCGCGACGGCCGTGGGATCTGGGTTCTTCGTGACGAGCGTGCGGGCGCGGTCGACGACCCCGCCCACCGAGTCGGTCGTCGCTGCGTGCACCGACTCGACGTTCGCCGTCGTCGTCGTCGTCTCCTTAACTTCCAGCGCGTGCGTGTTGCTCATGCTCACCTCCCCTTTCACCTCGTCGACCCCATTCTACGGTTCCGACTGGTTCCAAGTTTCCCCTATTCACGAGGTTTCTACCCGGGCAATTTCAAGGTGTTAGAATCAAGCCTCATGCTGGAGGAGGAGCAGGACTTCGCCGTGCGCGTCACGCACGCCGCGATCAAGAGCGGCGACGCCGAGGCGATCGCGGATGCGCGCGTCGCCCTCATCGGCGCCGGTCTCGAGGATCACGTCGCGTTCCAGCAGCTCGAGGCCGCGGCGCGCATGCTCGATGCGACCCGGGCGATCGACGCCAGCGTCGGCGAGGCCGACCGGGTGGCGCTCGTCGTCCAGGCGTGGAAGCGACGAGACCATCCGGCCACCATCCACGGCTTGCGCTCCCTGGGCGTGGTCGCGAGCGCGCCGATGCTCGACGCGATCGCGGTCGCCATCGAGGCCGCGAACGGCCGTCGCCGCAACGAGCTCGTATCCGTCGAGGACGTGGTGCGCCTCGCCCTGGCGGTGCACTCGGGATCGGAGGACGTGCGGCGCCCCGACGACGACCGCCGGTGGCGCAAGCGCGACACGACCCGGAGCATGTGCGCGTTGCGCGTGCAGCCAGACGACACGCTCCTGCTCGAGGTGGGGACCGAGACCGTCGGCTCGTATACCAGCGGCGTGCGCGCGACGACCACGCTCGCGCTCGCGCTGCCGCGCGCCACGGTGGCCGAGGCCTCGGTCGCAGCGCCGCTCGCCTCTCTCCCGCTCGACCTCCACGCGCAGCTCACCGAGCTCCTCACGTCCGGTCCGAGCACCGACGCGATCCACCGCGTGTTCGACCACCTCGCCGCGCTCGCCGACGGACCTCACGCCGACGCCGCAGTCGCGCTCGTCCAGCGCACGGTCTCGCTGTGGGACGACGCGCTCTGCTCACCACGCGCGCGCGTGCCCGTCGAGACGCTGCTGGGACCTCAGGCGCGGTTGTTCCGCGCGCTCGAGACCACGGCGGCGAACCTCGTCGTCGCGGTGCCCCGTTGGCTCGCCGACGCGTCGCCGGCGCTGCGCCAGATCGGCACCCTCGGCCTGTGCGAGCTCGCGCTCGACGACGGCGCCGCGCACACCGAGGTGCTGGGAGCGTTCGAGGCGCTGCACACGGTGCAGCTCGCCACCGAGCTCACCGGCCTCGAGAGCCAGCTTCGCTACCCGCGGACCGTGCGCCGGGTGATCCTTCGCACGCGCTGGGGCGAAGGAGGAGGTCACTTCCTGCCCGGCGAGGAGCCGCTGCGACGGTGGCTCGATCGGCTCGCGACCGACTGCGATCTCCGAAGGATCGATGTCGGCGTCGGCTCGGCGGCCAGCTACGCCACCCTGCGCGCGCTCCCGGCGCGCGTGGAGCTCGGTGCGTTCGACCTCGCGTGGCCGAACCACGCCGCCGTGCTCGCGCGCGGGCTCGGGGAGCGCGAGCTCGCGCGGCTGTCGCTGTCGAGCTGGGACGGGGTCTACGACGAGCTCCGCGACAGTGGCCTGCCCCCGCGCGTCCGGCGGCTGAGCTTCGAGACCGTGCCCGGGGGCACCGCCGCGCTGCTCGCGACCGGACGCTGGGCGCTGGGCGCGCTCCACCTCCGGCTGCCGCTTCGCTGGGCGCGCATGCATCGCAAGAAGCCGGTGGACTACACGTTCACCGAGGCCGACGTCGACGCGATCGTCGGCGCGAGCTTCCTCGGCGCGCTCGACACGCTCGAGCTCGACGGCGTACTCGGGGAGACGCTCGCCGCGCGGCTCGTCGCCGGGCTCGTGCAGGCCAGGCCGAAGCTCCGCCGGCTCGCGCTCAACGGGGGCGAGATCGGGAACGCGGCGCTCGTGGCCCTCGTCGAGGCGGGCCTCTTGCACGATCTCGAGGAGCTCGAGCTGTATCGTTGCCGGCTCAAGGGCAACGGGATCGCGAGCCTGACCCACGCGCTCGGCCCACGTTCGCTCGACACGCTCGTGCTCGCCAGGAACGCGACGACGCAGAAGCCTCTCGAGCAGCTGATGGCCTGGCCCGGGCTCGGCTCGATCCGGCGCCTCGATCTTCGCGAGACGGGGCTCAACCCCACGCAGCTCGAGGCCGTGCGCGGATCTCCGTACCTGCGGCAGGAGGCGTTGATGCTGGGGGATTCGACCAGCTGGTAGACGCGGAGCAGGCTCACCTGGGACGACGCCGTCGCTGGACCGTAACGGATCGTCGCGAGCCACATCCAAGAGCCATGGATATCGCGCCGGGCTTCCGTCGTTCGCAGCTGTTGTTCGTAGCGGCTGGGATGCTGTCGTTTCTCGTCTCCGTGAGCCTGTGGTTTTCTGGCCACAAGGAACAAGGCCTGTACGTCGGGCTGTGGGTGCCTTCGATCCTGTCACTCGGGACGCTCCTCCTTGCTGGACGCCCGGTGCGATGATGGTGGATTGGCCGATCTTCGTCATCGGGCTCGTCGCCGTCTCCGTTGTCCTCGCCGCGGTCCGCGCGATCTCGCGCGAGGACGCCGCCGCTCGAAGAGACTTCGACCGGTGACGCGCGAGATCGCTACCCGCGGTGGTTCGCCGTGATGATTCGTCTGGCCAGCGCAATCCCCGAGATCAGGGCTCGGCTCGCGGCGGGAGCGGAGGTCCCCGCCGAGAAGCTGTCGCCGGCGATCCCGAGCTGGTGCGCGTCATCGTACGCGTACGGCCCGGCAATCCGCGTCGCCGCGCGCGCGTAGCGCCAGCGATGGCCGCGCAGCTGGATCACCCGGCCCGCGACGTGCCTCGCCATCGCCGCGGCGAGCTCCCGGGCGGCGTCCTGTTCGTCCTCCTCGAGCCGCGCCGTACTCCAGGCCTCGCTCCCGTGCGCCACCCAGAGCTCGACGCCGGGGGACGACAGGCGGCCCGGGCGGCGATCGATCCGGTGCGCCGAAGCGAACGGCTCCGTCGTGCTGTGGAGCTCGTCGATCAGGCTGCTGGCTTCGAGCGCGAGCATGGCCACCACGCACGGGACGAACGTGGCCGTGGACAGCGTCGCGCGGAGGTCGTCGGCCGCGGTCGTCGCGAGCAGCGCGATCGCCTGGGGCGTGGGCGCGGTGATGACGACGAGCTCGAACGGTCCACGTGACGCACGGCGGCCCGCGTGCTCGACCTCGAGCCACCAGCCACCTCGCCGCGCGATCGAGACGACGCGCGCGTTGGGCTCCACGTCGAGTCCCGTGGCGAGGTGGATGGCGAGGGCGTTCGATCCCGGCACGCCGATCCACGTCGGGCGATCTCGCGCAGCGCCGGCCACGCGGGGACACCACGGGACGATGACCCCGGCGGCCTGCCACGCCGCGCGCGCCTCGTCGAGCTCGGGCGCACCGAGCTCCAGGCGCGGCGCACCGTGATCGAAGCGCCAGCCGCCTTCGCGGCGCGTGGACGTCCGCCCTCCCACCGCTCGACCCTTGTCGAACACCGTCACGCGGAAGCCGGCTTCGCGCAGCGCGCCGGCGCACGCCAACCCGGCGAGGCCACCGCCGATCACGGCCACGCGCGTCCCATCGATCGACATCAGCGCGGCCGCAGGGTGCCGAGCCCACCATCGACGCCGAACACCTGACCGGTCACCCAATGATGCGTGGGATCCATGAGGTAGGCGATCATCGCGGCGACGTCGTCGGGCTCGCCGATTCGTCCGAGGGCATGCATGGCTTCGCTGGCCTTGAGCGAGGCCTCGTTGCCGACGAGCCGGGCGGCGAGCGGCGTCCTCACCAGGCCGGGCGCGACCACGTTGATGCGGACGTTGCGAGCCGCGTAGGTGGCTGCGGCCGACAGCGCGAGGCCGGTGACGCCGGCCTTGGCGGCCGCGATCGCGTCGTGGTTGGCGAGCCCCACGCGGGCGGCCGCCGACGACATCAGCACCAGCGAACCGCCACCCATGCGGCCCATGGCGGGAGCCACGGCTCGGACCACCGCGAACGCCGTGCGCAGGTTGGTGGCGATCACGTCGTCCCACTCCTCGGCCGAGGTCGCGTGGGCGGTCTTGAGCAAGATCGAGCCCGCCAGGTTCACGGCACCATCGAGGCGGCCATGGCGCGCGACCACGCCGTCGACCATGACGCTCACCGCGGCGAAGTCGCGGGCGTCGACGGTCACGGGATCTCCGCCGACGCTCTCGGCGACGACGGTCAACCGCGCGAGGTCTCGGCCGGCGAGCACGAGCTAAACCCCACCCGCGGCGAGACGGCGACACAGCGCGGCGCCGATGCCACCGGCGGCGCCGATGACCAGGAAGACGGGAGCGGTGCTCGAGCTCATGCCCGACCGCCGGGGGGCATCAAGGGATCGCGCTTGCGGGACATCCACCTTGGATGCGCGTCGCACGTGCGGCATTACAGCGAAGTGTCCGGTCGCGAGGAGACGTCCGGCGTGGATCTACCGCGCCAAGCAGCCGAAGGTGACGGTGATCGAATCGGACGTCCCCGCCCGCGAACTGACGACGATCCTGGTATTCCGCTCCCCCTGTCGCTCGTGTTAGAGGGACATCGGCGATCAGGACATGGGCGAGACGAAGACGCGAGCTGTCTGGGTCGATGCCGTCCGGGGCGTGGGCATCCTCCTGATGTTCTACGGGCACGTGCTGCAGAAGGCGTTCTCGCCAGACAACGCCGCGGCCGCCGATCAGCTGCGGCTCATCTACTCGTTTCACATGCCGCTGTTCTTCGTGATGTCGGGCTTCTTCTTCAAGCCGTCGCCGGATCTGCTGGGTCGCCTCCGGCAGCTCGTGGTCCGGCGTCTGGTGCCGGTGGCGTTCTTCGGGCTGCTGCTGTTGCCGATCTGGGCGCGCGACGAGAGTCGAGCCCACCTGCCGCTGTGGCACGACACGCTCCAGATGGGCGCCGATTACCTGCGTGGACGGCCGGAGCTCAACTGGGTCACGTGGTTTCTGGTGTGCCTGTTCGTGTGCGAGCTGCTCGCCGCGGTCATCCTTCCCAGGCTCACCAGCACCTGGGCCCGGGTCCTGTTCGGCGTGACGAGCGTCCTGGCCGGCGTCTTCTTCTGCGACCACTCGCTCACCAGCTCGACGGGGTTCGCCTACGGCCTCGGCAGGACCTGGTTTCTCAGCGAGGCGATCGTGGCGCTGGGCTTCTTCGCCATCGGCCATGCGCTCTACCCCTACGCCCGCAAGCTGGCGGAGCACCGCCGGCGCGCCGGGGTGATCTTCGTCGTCGGCGCGGCGGTCGTTCTCGGCACGTTCCGCCTGAACCAGACCGCCGGCCCGGCGGTCATGATGGCCGCTCGTCAGCATGGTGATGCCCTGGAGTTCCTCTTCACCGCCCTGGCCGGCAGCGTGGCGATCATCGCGCTGGGCGTCCTGCTGACGCGCTGGCAAGGGCTCCAGGTGCTCGGCCGGAACACGCTGCCTCTGCTCGGGCTCAACGGGCTCTTCTTCCACTACATCGATCCCAAGCTCGCGCACATCTGGCAGATCCCGAATTCGCCAGGCCTGGTCCTGCTCGACACGCTGTTCGTGACCGCGCTGTCGCTGGTGGTCTGCGCTCCGGCGGTCTACCTGATGAACCGCTACGTCCCGCAGCTGATCGGCAAGAGCGGCCAAAAAGGTCCCCTCCTGCCGGCGCTCGAGCGCACGCCTTCCTAGAAGTTTGGTGTTGAACACCCACCCGCGGGAACGCGCGAGCGCGCGGTGTGGCGGCGGCGATTGTGGACGCCTCCGAGGGCTGCGCGGCAGTCATGAAGTCGACGAAGGCACCGTGGGGCGAGCCGCCTGGTCACC
>JAPLLF010000548.1 GCA_026387715.1 Pseudomonadota bacterium | reverse complement strand
CGAAGATCACGTCCCCGGCGATCGAGGCGCGCTCCGGCTGATGCGCGCGGTCGTGGCGATCGGGCGCGCGCAGGGTGAGCTGGTCGACCGTGGCGTCGACGCCGATCACGGGCGTGGTGAGATCGGCGTCGATGCGGAGGGTCGCGTCCAGCGCGCCGGTCGGCGCGTCGGCCAGCCCGGCCGGCGTGGTGCCGAGCAGCAGCCAGTCGCGCGCGGTCAACGCGAGCGCCAGGCGCGTCGGGCGCAGGTGCGTGATCGTCAGGAGCCCCGACGCGTGGAGGTGGCGATCGGCGAGCTCGCGATCGCGCTCGTGGAGATCGAGCGTCACGAGGCGCACGCCTTCGGGGGCGCCGGCGATCTCGAGGTCGATGCCGTGCCAGCGCCGCGCGGTGTGCGGCAGCGCGAACGCCCCGCCGCGGAGCGCGAGGTTGCCCGTGACGCCAACACGATCGATCGTCGGGCCCGTCGGCCCGAGCGCGACGCCGAGGTCGGCGGCCATGTCCCAGCGCAGACGCCCGATCTCGGCCTCGGGCGGGAATGTGGGCAGCAGGGCCGGGAGCAACGGCAGCAGCGGCTGATCGTCGGCGTGGGCGCGCGCGACGACGTCGACGCGATCGGCGCTGCGCGTGACGTCCGCGACGATCGTGGCGCCCGCATGCGCCATCGTGGGCGAGCGCGGGGTGACGGCGACCGTCGCGACGAGGTGGATCGGTGACCCGGTCAGCGCGAGCGTCGTGTTGGCCGTGCCGCTCGCCGTGCGGTAGCCGCGCCACGCGACGCTCGCGTCGAGCGCGAGCGTCGGTGGCGTGCCGGTCACGTGGACGCGGCCACCGACGGTGCCGCCCAGCGCGGCGAGCGTCGGCGGCAGCCTCGGCACGTCCGCGAGCGGGCGCGCGGCGATCGCGAGGGTCTCGTCGACGACGAGCGCGGGGCCGCCGACCGTGACGGTGCCGGCGAGGGTGGCGGCGAGCTCGCCGCCGCCGTCGACGTCCATCCCCAGCGTGCCCGTGGTCGCGACGGCGAGGCGGCCGTCGTCGGTCGGCGTGACGATCGCGTGGAGGTCGCCGTGCCGGGGGCCGGTCACGCGGGCATCGAGCGTGCCGCGCGGACGGCTGGGCGTGCCGCGCACGTCCGCGTGGAGGGTGACGTCGCCGACGAGGTCGGGGGGCAGCCTGGCGCGCAGCGGCGGCGGCACGAGCGCGAGCAGTGCCGCGAGCGAGCGCGCCGGCGCGTCGACCACCACGTGCCACGCGCGCGTCCGGGCCAGGCCCCTGGCGTCGAGCGGCAGCTCCGCGGTGACGTGGCCCAGCGCGATGCCGGCGTGGACGATCCGCGCGGTCGCGGTGGCGTGGGTCGCGTCGGCTCGGCCCTGCGCGAGGAGCGTGAGGGCCGGCTCGCGCAGGGCGATCGCGACGTCGTAGTCCGCGTGCTGGGCGGTCGGCGAGCGGGTCAGCGTGACCGTGCCGGACAGCGAACCCGCGATCCTGGGCGGTCGCCCGGCGAGCTGCGCGAGCGCGCCGAGGTCGAGGCCGTGCAGCGCGATCGTCGTGGACGCGTCGACGACGACCTTGTTCGCGAGCCGCGCGGTCCCGCCGAGGTCCAGCGTGCCGCGCGCGAGCGCGAGCCGCGTCGGCTCGAGCGCCACGACCAGCGCGCCGTCGAGCACGCCGTCGGCGGTCACGGCGAGCGCGAGCTTCCCCAGCGGTGGTAGCCGGCGCGGCACGGCGATGCCGGCCGCGTGCAGCACGCGGAGCGTCTCGGCCGGATCCCCGGCGACGGTGAGCCGCCCGTGGACGACCGCATCGGCGCCGACCCGGCCGGTCGCGCCGAGCTCGAAGCCGAGGCCGTTCGCCGTGAACGTGTCGAGGTGAACGCCGCCGTGGGCGGCGACGAGCTTCGCGCTGAGGCCGGCGATCGCGATCGTTCCGATGGTCGTCGCGCCGACGTCGACCGTGATCGTGGCGTCGAGGTCGGCGAGCGTGAAGCCGGCGCCAGCGGCGGTGATGCGCAGGTCGGTCGCGATCGCGGGCATGCGCGGGTCCTGGGTGATCAGCCGATCCTCGCTCGTGCCAACGCCGGCGAGCACGAGCTGGTAGTGCGGGCGCAGGCGATCGGCGAGGTCGACGGTGCCGTCGAGCGTGAGCGTCGTCGAGCGCGTGGCGACCGCGCCGTGAACGACCAGCGCGCCGATCGGCCCGGTGAGGGTGGCGTCGACGGTGACGTCGTCGACGAGGACCTTGCGGCCGAGCAGGGTCT
>JAPLLF010001261.1 GCA_026387715.1 Pseudomonadota bacterium | reverse complement strand
ATCGACGACACGCTCGCGACGCTGCCCGCCGGCAGCAGCACGATCAGCATCACGATCGAAGATCGTGCACAGGTCCGGGTCACCGCCGAGGCCACCGGCAAGATCGCGGAGGGCGACGAGGCCGCGCGGCGTGCGATCGAGGACAAGGCCGCGGCCGCCGGCGACCGCAAGCTCGCAGCGGCGCAGGAGACCAGGCGCCGCGAGCTCGTCCAGGAGAACGCGGATCGCCTGCTGCGGGCCTACGAGGAGGTGCGCGGCGAGCTCGCCGCCGCGGTCAACGCGACGACGAAGCGGGCCCTGGAGATCCGCGCCAACGAGCTCGGCGCGATCGAGTCCGTCCGCGAAGGTCGCGGAACGGACGGCAGCTACGAGCTCACCATCACGGTCAAGACATGAGCAGAGTCCCACGCGGCCGGATCATCAAGCTCTCGTACCAGGAGCGCGGCGCGACCGGCAGGCCGACGCTCGTCGTCGACGTGTCCGCCGACGACGACATCCTCCCCCACGAGCATCGCGAGGACATGCGCGATGCCGCGGCGGCCGCGCTCGGGATGCCGCTGGCGGCGCTGGAGGGGGTCGAGGTCGAGCTCAAGAAGGTCGGCGGCGATCACGAGCATCCACACCCGCACCCGCACCCCGAAGAGGCCACACCACCGACGAAGGCCAAGCCCGTCGTGCTGCCGCCCAAGGCCAAGGCCTAGCAGACCTGGCCACTCGAGTCGCCAGCAGGCTCGGCCCGCGTGTCGTGACGCGGGGTTAGCGAGGATCGGCGCTTGCACCAGTGTCGGTTCGCCGTGACAAGACTCCGTTTGCTGGTGACTCTCGTAGCCTTCACAAGTTGCGCATCCGACGCGGAGCCGACCGCCGCTCCGTCCGGCGACGACCTCCCGGTCGGTGACCTGTCGGCGGCCGACTCCAAGGCCGACGGCGATTGGGGCCACGCGCTCGAGTGCAAGCCGATCCCCGATCTGCCCGCGCTCGCCGCGCCGAAGATCACGCTGTCGATCGATGGGCGGACGCTGCACCTGGTCGACGCCGCGAGCGGCTACGACCGCGTGTTCCCGGTCGGCCCCGGCCAGATCGATCACGACGAGACCTCGGCGACGTTCGGCGAGTCGCTGTCGTACTACCCCGTCCAGGCGACCGGCCAGCACGAGTTCTCGATCACGCCGGCCTCGACCCAGCTCTGCAAGACGTGGTGGACCGATCCGGTGACCGCCGAGAAGATTCCCGTGTTCGCCGGCCTGCCCTTCCTGAGCTGTGGAGGCCGCCGACATCCTCGAGGTCTACGCGCGCATCAAGGGCGTCGCGCGCGTGCCCGTGCACGTCCAGCGCGAGCGCGAGAAGCGCCCCACCGGGACGGTGGTCGATCTCGACAAGAAGTGGATCGGCGCGGCGTGCGCGGCCAATGCCGACTGCAACTTCCCGAACGGCTTCTGCGCGCAGAACGCGTACTCCCACGGGGGCTTCTGCAGCGCGCGGTGCACGACCTACTGCACCGACCGTCCCGGCAACCCGAGCACGTTCTGCGTCGACGATCCGGCTGATCCGTCCAAGGGCATGTGCGTCCCCAAGGTCGGCCCGACGAACGACGCCTGTCGCCCGTACGAGCAGCTCGCGCCCGCCCTCGCGGTCGCGCGCCACGGCAACTCGACCGTCGTCGCCGACGTCTGCAAGCCCGGCTCGCACGGCTGGGTCGGCGAGCACTGCTTCGCCGACACCGACTGCGCGATGGGCACCACGTGCGCGGGCGCCACGGCCCTGGTCGCCGGCGTGTGCACCTCGAAGTGCACGACCTACTGCTCGGATCAGCCGGGCTCACCCGATACGTTCTGTGGCGCGGTGGCGCTGCTCGGTGGCACCGGCGGCAGCTGCCTGCGGCAGTGCTCGAAGTCGAGCAACGGCAGCGAGTGCCCCGGCGACATGACGTGCGGCAGCATCGCGCGCAATGGGCAGCCGTCCGTGGTCCGCGACGTCTGCCGGCCGCGGACGTGAACTCTCGCTCCGGGAGCTGCTCGCTCCTGAGCCTCGCGCTAGCGGGCTGCGCGATCGGCGGCCGCGTACACGGCGGAGTGCTCGCCGATCGTGACGGCGTCGAGCCGTTCGCCGGCGTCACCGCGACGTTCGCGCTCCTCGACGGGCGCTCGTACGTCGGCCTCTAACCCGGTGGAACGCTGACCTCGCGCGGCACGTTGTCGGGGACCACCGACGTGCGCGTCGCGCGCGAGGTCCATCCCGGCTACGGCTGGACCGCGTCGGCGGGCGCGTCGCTGTCGAACCACGACGCGTTCGGACGCGTCACCGGCGGCGGCTTGCTGGTGCAGCGCTGGCCCGACGATCTGGGGCCCGGCGTCCTCGCCCCGACCCAGATGATGATGAGCGCCGAGGCCGTCGTCGCCGTCGGAGGCAACCACGGCCTCACCGATGCCCACGCGCGCGCGGGCTTCCAGATCGGCCTCGGCTTCCTCCACGTCCTGGTCTGGCGATGAAACTTGCGCCCGCCGGCCCCCACCGGCAGCCTCAGGGGATGCGCATGCGCCAGGTCCTGCTCGTCGTGCTCGCGGCCCTCGCTGGCTGTGCTCCCAAGGTCCGCACGACGCCGGTCGCGGTCGACGAGGATCTGCCTCGCGACCAGGTCGTCGCCCCCGTCGCCGCGACGGAGATCACGCGCCCGGAGGCCCCCGCCGGCACGGGCGAGCGCACCGGCGTGATCGATCGCGCGCGGCTCGTGGCGATCCTCGACCAGGGCCCCGGCGTGTTCCTCCGCCAGGTCGAGGTCGCGCCGAGCCTGCGCGGCGATCGCTTCGTCGGCTGGCAGCTCGTCCAGTTCGTCGATCGCGCGTCGCCGCTCGGCGCCGTCGATCTCGCGCCGGGGGACGTGCTGCTCGCGATCAACGGCCAGCCGATCTCGCGCCCCGATCAGCTGCAGCACGTCTGGGACTCGCTGCGGACGTCGAACGCCGTCGTCGCGCAGCTGTGGCGCGGCGAGGCAAAGTTCGAGCTCGAGTTCCAGATCGAACCGAAGCTCCCGTGAGGCGCTACGCCGAGCGTTGCAGGAGCAGCGAGCCGATCGAGTAGCCCGCCCCGAACGACGCCATCAGCCCGAGGCTGCCCGCCGCCAGATCGGTGTTGTGGAGCGCGAACGCGATCAGCGAGCCGGCCGACGCGGTGTTGCCGTACTCGGCGAGCACCAGCGGCGCCTCGCTCGCGGTGGCCTCGCGGCCGAGGATCCGCTTGGCGATCAGGTCGTTCATGTTCTGGTTCGCCTGGTGGAGCCAGTAGCGCGCGACGTCGTGGGCGCCGAGCCCGTGCGACGCGACGTGCTCGTTGACGAAGCCCTCGGCCATCGGCACGACGTCCTTGAACACGCGGCGCCCCTGCTGGTGGAACAGCTTGTCGGGGTTGTCGACGGTGCTCGGATCGCAGCGGTTCACGAACCCGAAGTTGTTGCGGATGTTGTTGGACCACTTGGCCGCCATCCGCGTCGACAGGATCTCCCACGAGCCCGCGCGCGCGCTCGCGGTCGGCTCCACGATCGCCGCCGCCGACGCGTCGCCGAGG
>JAPLLF010000566.1 GCA_026387715.1 Pseudomonadota bacterium | reverse complement strand
AAGGACACCCTCTCCCGCGATCCGTGGGTCGAGGAGTCGCTCGCGATCCTGTCGGATATGAAGTGACGACACGCCTCGGCGTCGGCGTGCTGGTGATCGGCTACGGCGACGTGCGGATCACCGTCGATCGCGCGACCGGCAAGGCAAGCCGCGTGACCTCGTAGACGAGGCTACGGATCGTCGACGTGGAGCTGGCGGGTCTGCCACAGGGTCGCTCCCCGGTCGTGCGGCGAGGCAAACTCGCGAGCGTAGAACCAGACCACGCCCTCGCCCTGCTCCGCGACGTAGAACGCGAGCACCTCCGAGATCGTCGCGCCGAGATGCAGTGAGCCGCTGGCGCCCAGCTCGAAGCCGACGACCTCCACGGACTTCGAGAGGTGCTCGCGCACGCGCTGCGCCCTCCGAGCCCGACGGTGGCAGGTTCTCGAGGATCTCCGCCTGCTCACCGTCGAACCACGGTCGGCGGGTGATCTGGATCGGTCGGTGCGCTGGGTGCCAGTGCAGCACGGCGTCGCCGAGGCTCGTCCCTTCGAGGCGGTAGTGCCGCCACATCGCCTCGACGGCCTGCTCCTCGCCCTCGGGAAGGTCGAGCACCTCCGCGAGGGTCATCAGGTCGGCCTGATGCAGCTCGGCGCTCAGCATCTCGAGCGTGACGTGCGCGACAGGCCTGTGACAGAAGACCACGACCCGAGCCGGCATGGGCGCGATGGTACGCGCACCGCCCGAAGTTCGCGCGTATCGCGCGACCGATGACGCCTCGCAGCGCCTCCGCGCTACCCGCCGGCGACGAACGTCATGACCTGGTAGTCACGCGGCGCCACGATCGTCGGCGCCGACGCCCACACCACCTCGGCGACGCACTGCTCGAGGCGGTGCTTCTCGCCGCCCTGCGCGGTCTTCGCGTTGACGTGGACCTCCGCGATCTCCTGTACCGTGAGCTCGACCTCGACGGTGACGCGTTCGGTGCCGAGCCGGCAGGTGGCGAGCTTGTCCGCGAGCTGCTGCTCGAGCGGGACCTGCACGCGATTGGTGGTCGTGGTGCCGGTGCCGGTGCCGCTCCCGTGGCCGATCGTCCCGGGCGCCCCGCATCCACACACCGCCCCCTCGCCGGTGCCACCACCCAACAGCGCGTACGTGCCGGGACCACCCCACGTGACGTACAGCGACCACCGGTCGTTCACCCCGCGTGCGAGGTCGTCGAGCTGGGCGCGCTGCTCGTTCGAGAGCCCGCCGTGCATCGAGAGCTCGCGCGCGACGTCGAGCGGTCGCGCCATGGAGGGCGTGACGACGTGGGTGATGTTCTTGTTCCACAGCTTGCCGCCGATGGTGATCGGCTTGCCTGCATCGCGCTTGCTCTGCCCCCACCACCTGCACGCCCGTCCCTGGGCGAGCGTGACGTCGTCGTCGCAGCGCGGCTCGCCCTCGTCGTTGGCGCTCGGGGTCCAGCCCGGGGTCGACAGCGTCACGTGTTCGAGCTCGATCGGGCGAACCAGGCGCGTCGCGTCGACCGGGCGAGCGTCGTCGTCGGGACCGCCCTGCACGAGCATGCCTTCGGTCGCCGCGGCGAGCCCCGCGAGCTTGGCGTCGTCGTCGCGGTACATGGTTCCCGCGTGCTCGATCGCCACCACCACGTGCACGAGCGTGCCCGGAGGCACCGCCTGCTTGAGCGCCTCCGCAGGCAGCGACTGGAGGCGCCTGGCCAGGCGCTGATCGGTGATCAGCACGATGCGCTTGGTGCCCTTGATCCGCGGCGTCGAGGTTGGACCCGTTCTCCAGCACCAGCTTGTTCAGCGCCGCATCGGCTGCAGCACGCGCCGGCGGCGCCGACATCCAACCGGACAGCAGCGGCCTGGCGGAGCGCGCGAACGCGATGACTTGAACCCGCGAGCCGGGCGCGCTCCTGAGGTACGCGCGCACGGTATCGCGCTGCGCCTTGAGCTGGTCGTCCGACATCGATCGAGAGGCGTCGACGACCAGCACGGTCGCGAGGTCGTTCGGGATGTCGGCGAGCACGTTCGCGAGGTCGACCTCGACGCGGACGATGCGGTCGTCGCCGAGCGCGATGCCCTCACCGGTGATCTCGACCCGCGGCCCGCTCCGCTTCGCGACGTCAGGGGCTGCGAACCCGATCTCATGCGCGACGTCCTCGCCCCAGATGCCGCAGGCGTCGTGGACGAGGCGCTGGTCCGCCAGCCGCTCGGGCGGCACGGCCCCGGCGACCGTCTTCCAGTCCCCGGGCACCGCGACGTAGCGGATCTCGCGGAGAAAGCAGGTCGGCGCCGACAGCTCGAGATCGACCACGAGCGTGCCTGCGCGTGGGGACAGGACCGAGACGTCCACGCCGCCCGGCGCCGTGGTGATCAGCACGGCCGAGGTCTTCGTGCCGGGGGTGACCGGCTCGGCGGTGAGCGCGTCGTACCGGCTCCGGACCTTCGCCGCGTCGAGGAGGGCCATCGGATAGGCGACCCCGCCGAACGTCGCGCGGGCCCCGGTCACGATCGCCCCGCGGGGGAGCTCGAAGTGCGCGTGGC
>JAPLLF010000966.1 GCA_026387715.1 Pseudomonadota bacterium | reverse complement strand
CACGACAGGACCAGGCGCATGACGATGATCCTACCCACAGTGGGCGCGATCGGCCCGATCGGAGGGCGTCGCTGCTACGCTCGCGCGATGATGAACCTTCGACAGGTCGTGGTGGTGACGGTGCTCGCGCTCGGTGGGTGCGGCAAGGGCGACAAGGCCGACAAGGGTGCCGTCGACCCGGGCAGCGCCGCCAAGGTCGAGCCCACCAAGCCCGCGGCCGGGAGCGCCGTCGGGAGCAGCGAGCCCGCAGCCACCACCCCGGACCCGAGCGACGCCAAGTTCGGCAAGGCGAGCCTGACCGACGACAAGCTGGTCCGGTACATCAAGGCGATCACCGAGGGCGGCAACCCGTTCGGCGCCCTCGGCGCGATGATGGGCTCCGACGGCTCGCTCGCGAAGGCGGATACGGCGATGAAGGAGCAAGAGGCCTTCGCCAAGAAGCAGGGCTTCGCGGACGCCGCCGAGTTCATGGACATCGCGGGCCGCGTCATGCTGGGCGAGACCATGCTCTCCATCGAGGCGCAGAGCGCGGGCATGCGCGCCACCCTCATGAAGAGCATCGCTGATGCGGAGAAGGCGGCCACGGATCCGGCCTCGCCCGCCGAGACCAAGGCCATGATGGCCGAGATGGCGCAGCAGCAGAAGGACACGCTCAAGGAGATGGACGCCGCGCCCAGCGGCGAGCTCAACGCCGCGGATCTCGCGCTCGTGAAGAAGTACCTGCCCCAGCTGACGGCCGCCGAGAAGGCGAGCGCCCCCGCCGCGAAGCACTGACGGATGTTCGTCCTCGGTGGCTACCAGAGCGACTTCGCCCGGCACCTGTCGCGCGACGGTCGGGAGATCGGCGATCTCGTCGGCGAGGTCGTCGACGGCGCGATCGCCGACGCGGCGATCGCCGTCGCGGACGTGCAGACGATCCACGTCGGCAACGCGTTCTGGTCGCCGCTACTGGCAATGAAGCCGACCTCGACGTCGCCGCCTTTATTGATCATCTGGTGGACGATCCGCATACCCATGCTATCGCACTGTTCATCGAAACGGTGCGGCATCCGGCGCGCTTTCTCGCCGCGGCGGCATGGATCGGCCACGAGGGCCCCGACGCCGCGACCGCGCGCTACCTGTGGCCGCACATGTTCTCGCGGATCGGCGATGCGTACGCCGAGCGCTGGGGGCTCGACCGCGCGCACCTGGTGGCGATCGCCGCGAAGAACCTCGGCAACGCGCGCACCAACTCCCGCGCGCAGACCCGCGGGTGGACGATCGAGCCCGAGGTCCTCGCGGCCAGCGACGACGCGCGCAACCCGATCGTCGAGGGCCGCCTGCATCGCTACGATTGCGCCCAGGTCACCGACGGCGGCGCCGCGATCGTGCTCGCGTCGCCAAGGTTCGCGGCCACCTGGGCCGCGCACCGCGGCAAGGACCTCGCGACCCAGCCGCGCATCCTCGGCTGGGGGCTACGCACCGGCGGGCTGTCGCTCGACGCGAAGCTGGCCCGGAGTCGCGGCGGCGGGCTCCTGGTGCCGCACGTCGCCGACGCGATCGCCGACGCGCGCCGACGCGCTGCGCGGACGCCGGCGCAGATCGACGGCTACGAGATCCACGACTGCTTCACCACGACCGAGTACCTCGCGATCGATCACCTCGGGCTCACGCCGCCCGGCGAGAGCTGGCGCGCGATCGAGGACGGCCGCACCGCGCTCGGCGGCGCGACGCCGATCAACCCGAGCGGCGGCCTCATCGGTGGCGGGCACCCGGTCGGCGCGACCGGCGTGCGGATGGCGCTCGACGCCGCGCGCCAGGTCCGCGGCGCGTGCGGCGACAACCAGATCGCGGGGGCGACGACGATCCAGACGCTCAACCTCGGCGGCAGCGCGACGACCGTCGCGTCGCTCATCGTCGGGACCTAGCGCCTCACGGAAAGCTCAACGTGACCGACACCCGCACGACGACCCCGGGCGGAGGAACCGTGAGCTTGGTCCACCGGCCGCGCAGGCAGTCGACGACGCCGGCGCGCTGCGCATCGCGACTCTCGGAGATGCCGCGCGCGATCTCGTGGCCGTGGGGATCGATCGTGAGGTCGTAGGTGTAGCTCGCCGGCGGACCCGCGCGGGTCGGCCAGCACGCCGCGGCGAGCGCCGGCTGCTGCGCACGCAGCGCGGCCTCGATCTCGGCCGGCGCGGTGGCGCGTGCGACCACCGGCATGCGCGGGGTCGCCGGGCGCGGCTGGGGCGACGGGGCGCGCCGGAGCCCGAGGTACAACCCACCGGCGATGACGATGCAGCCGAAGAAGATCGCCGCTGCGATCCAGCGCATCCCCGGAGCCTACTATGATCCTCCCATGTGGCGGATCCCCGACGAGCGCGACGAGCGGGACGACGCGTGGCGCACGGCCCGCCCGTTTCCGCACGTCGTGATCGACGACTTCGTCGACCCGGCCGCGCTCGACGAGCTGATGACGATCCTCGACGACGAGCCCGTCGAGCGCTACGAGGCCGACCTCTACGCGTTCGACGCGACGGCCCCGGAGCCCACGACCGCGGCGTTCCGCGCGATGCGGGCGGCGTTTCTGGCCGCGCTCGCCGGCCCGCTCGCGCGGATCACCGGCAAGGTCTGCACGCGCGTCGACCTGCGCGCGTACGCGTACCGCGTCGGCGACTACCTGTTGCCGCACGCCGACCACCAGGACGGCCTCGACCGCCAGCTCGCGTACGCGTACTACCTCCCGTCGCCCGAGCCGCCGACCGGCGGCGAGCTCGAGCTGTACGCGTGCCGCGCCGACGCCGCCGGCGCGCTGGTCGAGATCGCGTCCGCGGCGATCATCGCGCCGCGCGCGAACCGGCTCGTCGTGTTCGACGTGTCGACGATCTCGCTCCATCAGGTGTGCGAGGTGACCGCCGGCCTCCGGCTGTCGCTGTCGGGGTGGTTCTACCCGTGACGACGATCGGCGACCTCGTCGGCGCGCGGATCGCGACGGTCCTGCCGGACGTGATCGAGCCCGCCGACGCCGCGGCGCTGCGCGCGCGGTTCGCGACCTCCCCAACCTCCCGCTACGCGCTCGTCGATCGCGGGGCGTACGACGCCGTGCCGGTGCACGACCTCGCGCCGTTCGCCGACCTCGTGCCGTTTGCGCGCGACGCCACCGAGCGCGACCTCGTGATCGCCGAGGCGCGCGTGCTGCGCCTGCGGCCCGGCGACTACCTCCTCGCGCACCACGATCGCGTGTACGAGGGGTTCCCCATCGAGCTCGTCGTCGATCTGTCGGTCGCGCCGATCGCGGGCGCCGAGATCCACTATCGCCGGCGCGGCCAGGTGTTCTTTCGGGTGCCGAACGCACCCGGCAGCGTCGCGATCGTCGAGCGCGGCCCGACCGTCACGTGCAACCACACGTACGTCAGCAAGCGCCACCCGCCCGACGTCGAGGTCGTGCGCTTGATCCTGCTCCTTCAGGCGACGTCGGCCACGAAGTCGAGCACCGTGTAGCGGTCGCGGATCTCGCGCGCGTGCGCGAGCGCGTCGTCGAACAGCCCGGGTGGATACCCGAGGTCCGAGGGCCGGGTCGGCGCGCCCGCGGCGCCCAGCGCGCCGAGCATCGTCGCCGGTGGCATCGCCGCGCGCGCGAGCCGCGCGCGGATCGCCGGCCACGCCGCGGCGAGCCGCGCGTTGGTCGCGTCGAGATCGGGCACCTGCTTCTTCACGAACTCGCGCCAGCACGTGTCGCCGAGCGCCGGCCCGAAATGCGCGATGACCGCGTCGCGATCGATCGCGGTGTGGCCCAGGCGCGGCGCCGTGGCCATCGCGAGCACGCGCGCCTGCAGGCCCGCCATCGCCACCGCCGCGACGCCGGTCTGCTCGCCGTGCAGCGCGTGGACGACGTCCGGCGCCGCCATCATCTCCAGGTAGTGGCTGATGAGGTGCTCGCTCTGGCTCGCCGGGAAGCTGCCGCCGACCAGCGTCATCCCGATCCCCGACAGCACGAGCGTCCGCGCGAGCGCGCGCATCGCGACGAGATCGCCGCACACCAGATCGCCCGCCCGCGCGAGCATCGCCGCCTCGTCGTCGACGAGCAACGCGAACGGCGCCTCGCGATACGGCGTCCCGAGCACGGCGTTCGACAGCAGCCAGTCGGTCTGGGCGGTGGCGCGACACACGCTGTCGCCGAGGCCCGCGCGGATCAGGCGCACCGGCGCGTCGGCGAGGATGCGCAGGTCGAGGAACACGCCGCACGGCGTGCGCGCGCGCACCGAGCGCTTGAAGCCACCCTCCGTGATCGACGCGCTCACCGACGTGTAGCCGTTCATCGACGGGGCGGTCGCGAACACGACGTGCGGAAGGTCGAGGTGGAGGGCGACCATCTTCGACAGGTCGTTGAGCGTCCCCGAGCCGACCGTGACGATCCCCTCGGTGCCCGGCTCGACCTGGTCGAGCAGGTGCGCGATCGTGGCGATGTCGGCGTGCGGCGCGTGCGGCAACATCACGCGCTGCACGTGGAACTGCTGCGCGAGCGCCAGCTCGACCCGCCGCCCGAGCGCCGCGTGGGTGTCCACGTCGCAGATCAACGCGAGCCGCCGGCCGAGCCCGCAGCCGCGCACCAGCTCGACCTCGCGACCCGCGAGCGAGTCCTCGATCGCGATCGACCGGGCCTCGCACGCGAGCAGCTCTCCCGACTCGGGATCCGGGTACGCCCCGGCGAGCAACGCGGCGATCGGGTCAGCGACAGGCATCGAGAATCGCGCGCAGCTGCGAGCGCAGCGACCCCATGAACGGCGAGAACGATCCGTCGAACGCCGCGGACCCGATCGTGAACGCGTCGGCGCCAGCCTCGGCGAGCGCGCGGATCTGCGCCGCGCTGGTCACGCTTCCCGCGACGAGCAGGTAGCCCGGGGTCGCCGCGCGCGCGGCCCGCACCAGGTCGAGCGGATCGGCCTCGGTGGCGCGATACGCCAGGAGGTCGACGCCCGCGCACCCGAGGGCCGCGAACCGCGCGCAATCGGCCGCGACGTCGGCCGCGGTGCCGCCGAGCTTCGTCGGATGCCCGACCGGCTTGCCCGGGAACGGGTGATAGCTCGTCGCGCTGCCGCGCAGGATGTCGAGGATCTCGACGACCTGGGTGCCGCCGAGCAGCCGCTCGACGCCGATGTCGCGCGCGATGTGCGCCGACGCGAGCGCGGTCTCGCGCGACGTCGACACGACCTCCATGTACGTGATCGCGCCGGTCGCCCGGATCTCCGTGACCAGCGCGCGCAGCGTCGCGGGTGGCACGCCGACGTCTTTGAAGCCGACGTGGCCGAGGCCTAGCGGGCGGATCTCCTCGAGGACCTCGAGGGCGTCGGGCACCGTCTGGTCCGCGCGCGTCAGCATGAAGACGAAGTCCATGCGTTCACTCTACCAGGGCGCGCGTCGCCGCGGCGAACGCGCGCGAGCGCCAGGCGTAGAGCTCGGCCTCGGTGATGCCCTCGCGCGCCGCCAGCCGCGCGGGCGGCACGCCGGTCAGCAGCTCGAGCACGACCTGCAGGCGGTGATCGGCCGACGGCGTCGGGGGCTCGCTCGCCGGGAACCACGCGAGCAGGCGGACGAGCTCGCGGGCGTCGTCGTCGAACGCGTGGCGACCGTGCAGCATCCGGTGGTTGTCGACGAGCAGGATCTCGCCGGTCGCGATCGCCAGCTCGATCACTGGCGCGACGGCCAGGACGTGCGCCAGCGCCTCACCGATCGCGTCGGTCGGCGGCTGCGGCGCGTGCGTCCACACGCGATGGCCGCGCTTGGTCGCGACGGTCGGCCCGACGACGTCGCCGAAGTAGAACCGCTGCGTGCGCGGCGTCGTCGTCAGCGCCGCGTGCAGCGCCGGATCGCGGGTCGCGAGCTGCGCGAGCAATGCGAAGCCGTCGACGAGCCGGGTCTCGCCGCCGCGGGTCGCGGCGCGCCGGCACACCATCACCTGCAGGCCCGGCGACACGCCCAGGTAGTCCTGGCTATCGGTGTGCAGCGGCGTGAACCCGCGCGTCGACGCGAACGACCGGCCGTCGGGGCGTGGGCGGATCGGCTGGACCTCGACCATCTCGGGGCGCGCGCCGACGAGCGCCTCCACGAACGCCCAGGGCTCGCCGACGACGAGCGGGTGGTTGGTCAGCACGACGTAGCCGTCGCGCCGGAGCCGCTCGTGGACCTCGCTCATCGACCACCCCAGCGCGCGGCCGCGGCCCCACCCGCCGTGAGCTCGAACGTCGCGTCGATCAGCGTCCGTGGCGTCGGCACCAGCTCGGCGAGGATCGCGCCCTGCGCCACCGCGATCGCGCGCCCGACCTGCCAGAGGTGGAACACCGACGGCGTCGCGTGGAACCCGTCGGTGCGCACGACGCCGCGCATGACGTCGTAGCCCGCGCCGGGCTTGCCCTCGATCACCGTCGAGCTGCCCGCGCTCGTCTGCACGAGCGTCGCCGGCTTGGTGAAGAAGTGCGGCTCGCCCGGCGGGTGCGGCGTGAAGTACCTGGTGAGGTAGAGCAGCGCGCCCGCGTGCGCTGCGACGCCCGCGTGCGCGAACCACGCCTCCCACACCTCGCGCACCTCGCGCGCGTAGCGGTCGAGCTGCGCGCGATCGGGCTCGATCGCCACCCGCGCGCCGTCGAACGTCGCCTCGAACGCGACGGCGTTCGTGACGACGACGCGATCGACCAGCGTGCCCGGCGCGGGCCCGGCCACGCGATGCACGCGGGTCGGCGGCGCGGGCGCCACCAGCAGCGGCCCGCCGTCGACGATCGTCAGCGTGACGTCGTCCTGTTGCCCGATGGGGTCCTTCGCGGCGCGCAGCTCGTCGCGATACTTGCGCGCCACCCCGCTCGTCTTGGTCGCAAAGTATGCCGCGTCGTAGAACCCGACGTGCGCGCGCGCGACCTCGGGCGCCGCCGCGATCGACGTGCGCGCGATCGTCACTCGCGCCGGCAACACCGCGAGGGTCGCGACCTCGCCCTCGAGCGTGACGCGCTCGGCGTCCGCGCCCG
>JAPLLF010001279.1 GCA_026387715.1 Pseudomonadota bacterium | reverse complement strand
CATCGGTTGATCTTGAGGTTGACGCGTTTGACGTCGACCCCTCCTTTGACCCTTTGAACGGCCAACGTAGAGGTTGACCCCAGGCTCGCCCGATCGTTGTCGTCGACGCTGCGGATCAGCTGCGGATCAGATCATCTTGGTCAGCATCGCGACGACGCTGGTCAAGAGGTCGATGCCGCGGTCGTATCGGTGAGGTTTGAGCGTGCCGCGGATCTTCATCACATCGAGGATGGCCGCGCACTCCATCGCAGAGCCTCGAGCGATCGTGTAGTGCTTCGCGATGTCGGGCCGGGACGTGCGACCGGCTCCCTCCGCGATGTTTAGAGGTTGTGACTCAGCGGCGCGTCGCAATTGATCCGCGATGTCGGCGTGTCCTTTGGCGGGAAGCTCGTCGATGATCTCGAGGGCGTGGGCGAAGAACTCGATCGAGCGTTGATAGACCTCGAGCCGTTGAAAACTCAGCATGAAGCGGGTGTCGACCGCTATTTGGCAGAGTTGCGTGGGCCGCCAGAAGCAGGTGCAAGGTCAAGGATGGGGGCAACGACTACGTTGGCCGTTCAAAGGGTCAAGGTGAGGGTCAAGGTCAACCTGAGAAGGGTCAAGGTCAACTCGACTCAGGTCAGGCAGGGCGGTTCGCAGGCCCTACGGCACGTAGATCGAGTCGCCCGGCAGCACGAAGATGTTCATGTCGAGCCGCGCGCCGCTGGCGAGCATGTCGTAGTCGAGCGGGATCGAGCGCTGCTTGCCGGTCCTGGTGTCGGTGCGGAGCAAGCGGATCTCGCCGCGCTTGGCGAACCGGGACAGCCCACCCGCCATCGCGATCGCCTCGGCGACGGTGACGTAGGTGTCGGACGTGAACACGCCGGTGCGCGCGACCTCGCCGGCGATCGTGAAGCGGTAGCTGCGCCACTGGCGCACCGCGACGGTGATCTGATCGGTGCCCTGCCCCTGGAGCTTCACGAAGTTCGCGATCCGGGTCCCGATCGTCGCGCGCAGCGTGCTCGGCGTCTCGCCGACCGCCTTGAGATCGCCGATCAGCGGCATCGTGATCGTGCCGTCCGGGCGGATCGTCGCCTCGGTGTTGAACGGCGCGTTGTCCCAGACGTTGATGCCGATGACGTCACCGACGCCCAGGACGAGCTCCTTGTTGCGCGGGTCCGGTTCCTTGGCGTACGCGTACGGGGGCAACGTGGGCTTGCACGCGGTGACGACGAGGAGGACGGCGACGAGGAGGCTGCGCATCGCCGCGAGCAAACCGCATCCACGCGGCGCGCGCAACCAGGTCGTGAGACACTCCCGTGCGTGCGTGGACTCGCGGTGTGCTCGTTCGTGCTCGGGCTGCTCGGCCCGGGCTGTGGTGACCCTGGCGCCTCCAAGTCGCCTCCCCCACCCGTGGGGCCCCCGTGCGCCCAGGTCGGCGACCACGTGATCCACCTGTTCGCGCCGGTCGACGACTACGCGCGCAGCGTCGGCGCCGCGTTCACCGCGCGCTGCACGGCCGACGCGTGGCCCGACCCGGCGAAGGCGTGCATCCTGGCGACGACCACGGTCGAGACGCCGCAGAACTGCAACGTCAAGCTGTCCGACGAGCAGCGCCAGCAGCTCGAGGCGGCGCTCACCGCGATCGAGATGCGTGAGCTGCCACCCGCGTGCACGCGCTACGAGACCGTGCTCGCCCTCGTCGCGAAGTGCGAGGCGCTCCCGGCCGCGATGCGCGCCGAGCTCGCGACCAGGCTCGCCACCGCCAAGGCGACGTGGACCGAGCAGACCGACAAGCGCGAGCTCGGGCCGGTGTGCCAGAACGCGCTCACGGCCGTGAAGCAAGCGGCCGCCGCGTGTCCCGGCGCCGACGCCTGGTAGCCGTCCTCGTCGGAGCTCACGGTCCCGGAACGGGCGCAGGCCTGACGAGCTGATGGCAGGCGGCGCACGTCGACAGCAGCTCCCCGTAGAGCTGCGCTCGCGCGTCGTGATCGTCGACCGTCGTGGCGCGCGTCGCGATCGCGCGGACCTTCTGGGCGAGCGCCGCGACGTCGGCGTTGTGCGTGCGGCCGACGGCCTGAGCCGCGTCGAGGCGGGTCGTCGCGAGCACATGCGCGCCTTCGGACCACATCGTGTCCGAGGGGCCGACGAGCCCGTCCCACAGCCGGGCCGCGGCCCACTGGTGGCGCTTCATCTGGGCGGCCAGGGCCGGCGCATCCTCGGGCGCTGGCTCCCACACGAACGTCACGATCCCGTCGTGGGCCTCGTGGCACTTGCTGCAGGCACGGCCGAGCCGCGCGGCGAGGCTCGCCGCCGTCGGGAGATCCGGGG
>JAPLLF010000564.1 GCA_026387715.1 Pseudomonadota bacterium | reverse complement strand
ACGACGGTCGCGGTAGGCATCGGCGCGAGCGTGGCGTCGCGCGCGACGTCGCCCGAGCACACGTGATCGAGCCGCGCGACGATGGCGTGCTGGCCGTGCGCCAGGACATCCCGGGGCGACCACGTCTCGCCGTCCAGCCCCGCGTAGCCTGGATCTCCGGTCAGCCGCGCGACGTACGCGAAGCCGTCGACCCTGGCGTGGCAGCGTTCACCGACGACGAACGTGCGGCCGAACCACGCACGCAGCGGCGCGGGTAGGGCGGTGCGCGCGAGCGGCGCGATCGCCGAGGTGACGCCGTCGTCGACCACGAGCCGGGTACGCGTCGGCGGGGCGAGGCCGTCGTCGTTCGGCATCACGACGTACGTCACACCGCCGACGGTCATCGTGAACGCGAACGGGATGGTGCCGTTCGCGGGCACGGCGAGCGGGGCAGGGGCGATCGGTTCGTCGTGCGTCACCGCGTCGATCGCGCGGTCCGCGGTTTCCACCGACGGGATCTCGAGGGCAGGCGCGGCGGGGATGATCCCGGTTGGCTGCTGCCAGACGTACGCACCCTGCCCGGCGAGCGTGCTGACGCCGAGGATCGCGAGCGCGGTCGGGAGACGCGTGAAGAGCTGCATGATCGGGAGTCTTGCAACACCGCTGCCGTCCGAGGCGCGTTCATAATTCGTATGCTTTCAAGTATTTCCGCAGCGCTCGCGTGGGGTCGCGTCTGCCGAGACACAGCTTCTGTGGGGGGACGACCGGGTGCGTTATTCGCTACGCACGCGCTGCGTCATTGGTAAGCGTGCATACATGATGGTGGATACGACCCTTCGCACCGAAACCAGCAGATCTTGCCAAAACTTGGAAATGGACTGATGTGTCATTCATTCCTAGACTGACGCGTCAGTCTAGTCTATCTAGTACTCCGCGCCGCGACGTAGCAGCACACCTGGGAGAACACCGTGTCCAACGCTCAAGAGTACCCGACCCGCACCGAGAACGTCGTCATCGGCATCGACGTCGGTTCGACGACCGTCAAGATGTGCGTCGTCGATCCGCAGACGCGCGAGATCCTGTGGTCGAAGTACCTTCGCCACGAGACGCGCCAGCCCGAGATGACGCGCGAGATGCTGCGCGAGATCCACGCGGCGTTTCCTCTCCTCACGAGCGAGAACATCCGGACCTTCATCACCGGCTCCGGTGGCAGCCCGATCGCTCCCCAGCTCGGGTCGAAGTTCGTTCAGGAAGTCAACGCGGTCACGATGGCCGTCGAGAAGCTCCACCCCGACGTGGGTAGCGTGATCGAGCTCGGCGGTCAGGACGCCAAGATCATCATGTTCAAGGAGAACAAGGAGACCGGCGACAAGACCGCGAACACGTCGATGAACGACAAGTGCGCATCCGGCACCGGCGCCACGATCGACAAGTGCGTGCTCAAGGTCGGCATGCCGCGCGAGGAGGTCCCGGGCCTCAAGTTCGACCCGACCAAGCTCCACCACGTCGCGGCGAAGTGCGGCGTGTTCGCCGAGACCGACATCGTGAACCTCGTGAAGAGCGGCATCCCGCGCAACGAGATCATGAACTCGCTCGCCGACGCGATCGTCTCCCAGAACCTGGCCGTGCTCACGCGTGGCAACACGCTCAAGAGCAAGGTGCTGCTGCTCGGCGGTCCCAACACCTACCTCC
>JAPLLF010000061.1 GCA_026387715.1 Pseudomonadota bacterium | reverse complement strand
GATGACGCCCCACAGCATGGCGCACCGCGATCGGCAGATCGCCGACCACCCCGATGATCCCGCCGAGGTGCCCCACGATCCCGACGGGGTCTCACACGCCGTCGTCGGTGTCACGGCGGTGGCCGCGGTGTTGTTCGCGATGCTCGTGGCGATGTTGCTGATCACCGGCACGTGGACCGGCCGGATCGGCGCCGTGATGCTCGTGATCGTCGGGATCCCGCTGCTCATCCGCCGCTTCGCCGAGCGCGACGCGCGCGTCGACGTCAACGCGTGAAGTCGGCCGCGTTCACGGTCACGACCGGCAGCGGCCGCGATCCCGTGAGCACGACCGCGAGGACGACGCCGACGACCGCCACCGCCGCGACCCCACCCCACACGACCGGGCTCCGGCATGGCTCGCATCGGCGCGGTTGTGGCGCGCGATCGACCTCGCCGCGCCGCTTCGGAGGGTAGCGCAGCTCGCCGACCCGGACCGACGCCCACGCCTCCTTCGCCGCCGCAGCGAGCCCCGCCGCGTCCGGGTAGCCGAGCTCGACCGTCGCGCTGCACGTCGCCGGGATGCCGACGCAACGCTGGACGACGAGGGCCTGGCTGCCGTGCGCCACGACCGACTCCACGACGACGATCTCGTCGAGCTCGCCGAACGTCAACGCCGTCTCGACCAGCGGCGCGAGCTCGCCGGACGGGTCGGCGAGCCGCATCGCCGCGGCGTCCTCCTCGAGACGCAGCGCGAACACGCTGTGCGCGTCGTCGACCGCGACGGCCTGCGCGAGGGCGATGTGGTTCGTCGCGCGCGCGACGATCACGTGCTGTCCGCGCGCCAGGTCGATCTCGATCGTGCCGCGCCCCATCGGGAGACCGTCGACCGAGATCGTCGCGTCCGCCGGCTCGCTCGCGATCCGCACGCGCTGCGAGGGGGGGCGCAGGAGCCGCACCGCCTCGACCTCCTCGAGCACGTCGGGCGAGAACTCGGCCAGGGTCACCGGCCGATCGGGATCGAGCGTGAGCGCGAGGCGGAGCGCCGCGCGCGCCTCGTCCACGCGCCCGAGGTGGGCGAGGACCGCGCCGAGCCGCAGCGAGATGTCGGCGTACAGCTCGAGGCCTCCAGGCAGCGGGACCAGGGCCTCGGCCTCGGTGCGTGCGGTGGCGAGCCGCGAGGCCGCGAACTCGATCGAGACCTGGAGGTACGCGCGCCATCCGTCGGCGACCTGCGCGCGGACCGCACGGAACTTGGGCAATAACCCGATCGGGACGGCCCCGGCGGCGAGCGCTGCACTGGCCTCGCCGATCGGATCGAGCGTCACGCGGGGCCGCTCGGTCCCGATCGCCCCACCGATCGCCCGGGCGAGGGCCTCGCCGCTCGCCCGATCCCCGGCGAGCACCAGCACCCCGACGCCCTCGGCGCGGGCCGAGGAGGCCCCCGCGACACCCGCCGCGCAGATCAGCCCTCCGAGGATGAAGCGACGCGGCACCATCGCATTATACTCGGCTCATGGACTTCCCCTGGCTCGAGCGCACACCTCCTCGTGAAGACGGCGAAGCGCGCCGCGTGAAAGTGGCCCGTGACGAGCTCGTCAGCCGCGCGGGCCTGCTGTTCCGGCTGGGCTTCTCCGAGGCGGCGGCCACCACGCGACTCACCGCGCGGGTCGCGTGGGAGCTCGATCGACC
>JAPLLF010001117.1 GCA_026387715.1 Pseudomonadota bacterium | reverse complement strand
CGCGGAAGCGCTCCGGCGCGCGGTACTCGTCGGCGCCGGGGATCTTGATCGGCTCGTCGCCGACCGCGCCCTCCTGGGCCTGGCGCGCGGCGCTGCGCGCGCGGTCGCGGGCCTTGGCGAGCGACTCGGCCGCGGCGCGCGTCGACTCGCGGGCGCCCGACGGATCCTTGGCCTTCATGCGGTCGTCGGCGGCGCCCATCTGATCGATCGCGCCGCCGAGCTTCTTGCCGAGCTCGGGGCCGGTATCACCGGGGAGCTCGCTGCCGAGCTGGGACGTGCGCTCGGCGAGCTTCTTCGCGCGGTCCTTGTTCATGGCCTCGCGCCGGCGGAGCCGCTCGAGCGCGCGCTGATCGTCGGCCGACATGATCTGATCCGGTCGCGGTGACAGCGACTGCAGCAGGTCGATCAGCTCCTTCGCGATCGGGCGCGCCTTCTCGACGTCGTCGAGCGCCTCCTGCGTGGCGTCGGCCCACTTCGACTTGGGATCGTCGTCGATCGCCGCCTCGAGCTCGCCGGCGATGGTGTCGAGGCTCTGCTTGGCCTGGTGCGCCATGCCGAGCGCCTCGGCGAGATCTCCATCGGCGACCATGTGCTCGACGTCCGCGAGGCGGCGCTCGACGATGTCGAGCTCCTCCTTGGCGAACGGCGTCAGCCCATTCTCTGGAATCTCCTTGAGCTTCTTCTGGAGCTTCTCGACGAGCGCGGTGACCTTCTTGCTCGCCTCGCGTCGGTGATCGCGCGAGACCTCGTCGGCCTTCTCGGCATACGCTTCGAAGATCCGGTTGGCCTCGGCGGCGATGTCGTCCTGATCCTTGGTGACGTCGGCGAGCTCGTTCATCACCTCGTCGAGCTTCTTCTGCTCGTCGGTGAACTTGTCGCCGCGCAGGGCCGCGAGGCTGCCATCGAGCGACGCGATCGAGCGCTCGTGATCCTGCTGGCAGGTCTCGAGCTTGGCCTGCGCCTCCTTGGCATTGCCGGCGCGCACGAGGCGGCGGACCTCGTCGATGCACGACGTCCCGGTCTGCGCGCGGGCGGCGTCGTGGTGGACGTATTGATCGAGGACGTCCTCGGCCAGGCCCTTGCGGTGCTTGTCGAGCTCGGCGAACGCGCGGTCGAGCGCGCGCATCTCGCGCTCGATCTCGTCGAGCACGCGCGGGTCCTTCGTGCGCGCGTACTCCGCGAGCAGATCGCGCAGCCGCTTCTGGTGGGCGGTGATCTCGTCGGACACGTCGAGCAGGCCCTCGAGCCGCTCGCGATCGAGCCAGTCCGCGAGCACCAGGACGTCGTCCTCGAGCTCGGCGACGAGTTTCGGATCGATCCCCGCGTAGGTGCCGCGCGTCGCGCTCGTCCGGATCTTGGGGGTGAGCTTTTGCTCGATCGTGGCGAGCTTGTCGAGTCGATCGCGCATCGTCGACAGCGCCTTGCGGAGCGCGTCGGACGCGTGCGGATCCTTCTCGTACGCGGCGCCGATCGTGCCGAGCAGGCCGATCGCCTCGCGCAGGTTCTTCATCAGCTCCTCCCGCGGCGCTTGATCCTCGGCGAGGACGAGCCGCCCGCCGAGGTGCTTGACGAGCTTCTCGGCGAGCTCCTGCTGGCGACCGAGCGTCTCCTCGTGACGTTCGCGCGGGCTCACGACCTTGAGGTGGAACTCGCGCGACTTGCCGACGTTGGGCGTCGGGATCTGGTTGTCCTTCGCCTCGACCCAGTAGCGAACCTCACCGCCGCTCGGCACCTCGGCGATGTCCCACAGCTCCTTGACCTGCGCCCGCGTGACCCCGGGCGCGCCGATCGTCAGCGGCTTTTTGCCGCGATCCTTGCCGGACTCCCAGACGAGCTCCGCGGTCACGAGGCCGAAGTCGTCCTCGAGGACGTACGCGAGCTCGACGCGGCGCAGGTTGGTGACGTCGAGGGGCTCCGACGGCACGATGAGCTGGACGACCGGGGGCTGGTCGGGCTCGAGCTCGATCGTGCGTGGCGTCGCCTCGACCGAGCGCCCCTCGTCGGGCGTGGTGACCACGAAGCGGTACTTGGTGGTGTGCTCGATCGTGAACGCCGCGGTGACCGCGCCGCTGTCGAGCTTGTCGAGCGTGGCGTGGACGATCTCCGGCGGCTCGTTCGTGGCGCGGTCGATCTCGAGCACCACGGCCCGCGCGGGCACGAGCATGCGCGCCCGGAGCGTCACGTTCGTGCCGGCGAGCCCACGCACGTCGCCCGACGACGACGGCAGGTCGAGCGGGGCGCGCTTGGCGTAGGCAGGAAACACCAAGGTTGCCTCGAGATCGCCGACGAGCGGCACCGCCGACAGCGTGGCGCCGTCGGCGATCGACGACGGCGCGGACAGCAGGTCGCGCCAGCCGCGCGCGAGGACGTGCGGGATCACCGCGATCGTGAGGGCGTGGACGAGGCCGATCGCGAGGACGCCGCGGAGGGTCCGGCGCAGCGCCCGGTCGGGTACCAGCGACTTCGGATCGATGCTCGCGAGGCGGTGCTCGATCGATTGGACGAGGGCGAGGACGAGCTCGCTCGACGGTGCGCCAGGTCGCGACGGTGCGTCGTCCGCGAGCTCGACCGCCGAGAGCAGATCCGAGGCGATCGCGGGATGCCGGACCCCGATCTCGCGCGCGAGATCGTGATCGCGTCCGAACCGCCGGCGCGGGACGACCCAGCCGAGGATGATCGCGCCGATCACCGCCAGGGCGAAGGCGAGGCCGCCGATCCCCAGCCCCGCGAACGCGGTGGCGCGGGACGAACCGAACATGAGGCCGATGGCGGGCAACGCGAGCGCGAGCGCGAGCGTGGCGCCGACGGCGTACGTGACGCCGCGACGCGCATCGTGTCGGTAGAGCTGCTGCCGAACGAGCTCGAGAAAGCTTTTGATCGTTGTCCGAGATCCCACAGGCGCCCGCACGAACCATCACCCGGTGCGCGCACCCCAGCATAGCGTTACCGGCGCCATCCGACACGCCGCAACCGATCATGGCCAGCTGCCGTGGGGCGGTTGTGATCGGATCCCGCGGTCGTGGTAAGACAGTGCGAGCGTGGCAAGCGGCGTGAATAAGGCCGGTTCGCGACCGTCGGAGGTCCATGAGCCAGTCGACGATCGGGACCTGGTCGACCGGGCACGGAAGGGTGATCGCGACGCCTTCAGGACCCTGTTCGAGCGGTATCACCGACGCGCTTACGCGCTGGCCTTCGGGGTGGTTCGCCACCAGGACGACGCCCTCGACATCGTCCAGGACGCCTTCATCAAGGCTCACAAGTACCTCGACAAATTCGAAGGAAATTCGAGCTTCTACACCTGGCTCTACCGGATCGTCATGAACCTCGCCATCGACCACATCCGCAAGCATCGTCGGGCCAAGCCCGTCGAGCTCGACGAGGTCAAACTCGGCGACTCTCTCGATGGAGAGGCGCCCCTGTTGCCCCGTATCCTGGGCTCCAATCCAGGGCGGGCGCTCGTCGACAAGGAGATCCGCGGCCGCATCGACGCCGCGCTCGACGAGCTCTCCGAGAATCATCGGGCCGTGCTCATCATGCGCGAGCTCGAGGGCCTGTCCTACGAGGACATGGCCAAGGCGATGGGCTGCTCGAAGGGGACGATCATGTCGCGCCTGTTCCACGCCCGCCGCAACATGCAGAAGCGCCTGCTCGACCTCGTCGACAACCCCTCCCCCGAGTTGATCGCCGATCTGACCGGGGGCAACCCGCCCGAGGACGACGACCAGCCCGTCGCCCGCCGAACCTCGAAGACCCCCCGCGCATGAAGCCCCTCCACGACATCGAGCTGATGCAGCACGCCGATGGCGAGCTCGCGCTCGACGAGCTCGACGAGCTCGCGCTCGCGAAGATCGAGGCGCTCGGGCATTTGCGCGAGGTGGTGCGTGGATCCGCCGAGCTCGCGGCCGATGAGGTCCCCGACGCGAAGTTCGCGCGGATGTGGGGCGAGATCGACAAGGTGCTCGACAACACCAGGCCGGTCGCGGTTCGCGCGGAGCCTCACGCTCCCGAAGCGGCCGAGCCTCGAGGCTTCTGGCGTCGGCTGGGTGGGTGGCTCGATCGCCATCGTGGCCATCTCATCACCGGCGTGGTGAGCGCAGGTGCGGTGGCGGCGGTCGCGCTGATCGTGCGCGGCGGCAACGATGCCCAGGTGGCGAGCTCGGGGCACACCTTCGACGTGCAGCCGGTTTCGCTGCGATCCCCCGTCGAGATCGAGTCCATGGATACGCCGGAAGGTACGGGAACGGTGCTCAACCTCGAAGACGAAGACGGCCACACGACGGTGATCTGGGTGACGCCTGCAGATACTGTGGAGGGCATATGAGAGCCCGATGGCTAGTCGCCGCCGTCGTCCTGACCTCCTCGGTCGCGTCGGCCCAACCCAAGGACGCGCCGACGGTGGATTGCGAGCTGTTCGAGGTGTCGCTCACGACGACCAAGGCGCCGCCACCGCTCGATCCCGCGCTCAAGCCCCTCGAGAAGAAGCTCGCCAAGCCGCCGTTCTCGACGTGGAACACCGCCACGCTGCTGTCCCATACGACCAAGACCCTGGCCAAGCTCAAGAACGAGGCCTTCCCGGTCAAGGTCGGTAAGGCCGCGGTCATGTTCGAGAATCAGACCGGCAAGTCGCAGCTCCAGCTGACGATCCAGGTCGACAACAGCAAGGGCAAGCGCGTGCTCGGCACGAAGATCGTGATCGAGGGCTCCGACTACTTCATGACGTCACGCGACGACGGCACCCAGCACGTGCTCGCGCTGACCTGCAAAGCTTCGAAGTAAACCCGCTCGCCAGGGCGTTCTGTTATAGGAACGCATGGCCACGGGCACGTCCATGAAGCGCCGGCGGCGCCGCTGGCCGTTCGTGCTCGGCGGCAGCCTCGTGACGCTCGGCGCGCTCGCGACGATCGGGCTCGTGGTCGTCTATCCACGCCTCGGCGAGTCGAAGATCCGCGCGAAGATCACCGACAAGGTCGTCGCGCTGGGGCGCACGGTGACGATCGGCGAGGTCGTCGTCGCGATCGGCCACGCGACCATCCGCAACGTCGAGATCTCCGGTGGCGGGCTCGACGGGGCCAAGCCGCTCGTCCACATCGATCGGATCGAGGTCGACTTCGACGGCGCGCGCTCGCTGGTCGGGTCGATCGCGCTCGGCGCGGCCACGATCGACGGCGTGGACGTCACGTTGCATCGCGTGGCGGATGGTCGGGACAACCTCCGCGACGTCGTCGATCGTCTCCGTGCCCTCCGTGCCCTCCGGTCGTCGCCGGCTGGCGACGCCGAGCGCAGCGCGCTGCCGACCTCGATCACCGTCACGCACGCGCGGCTGCGCGCCGACGATGTCGTGACCGGCGCGACCGCGGTCGTCGGGGACGGCGAGCTCCGCTGGGTGCCCGGCGATCTGGTCGCCGAGGCGCGGACCATCACGGCGACGACCGTGAACGCGCCGCGGGCAGGGGCGTCGAAGCTCGTCGTCCACAAGGCGACCGGCAGGCCCCCCGAGATCGCGATCGAGGGTGGCGAGCTCGCGCTGTGGCCCAGGCTCGCGCTGTCGGGGATCGCCGGCACGGTGGTGGCCAGGGACGACGGCAAGACCTACGGGATCGCGCTGTCGGGCGGCTACGGTGGAGTGGCCGGCAAGCTGTGGACCGCGAGCGGCGCGCTCGATCCGACGGCGGTCACCGCGTCGTTCGACCTCGAAGCCGAGAAGTTCCAGCTCGAGCGGCTCGCGCCGATCCTCGAGAAGTCGGCGATCGTCGACTACCAGTCGACGTCGATCGATACCAAGATCCACCTCGATCTCGATCGCGAGGGCGCGAAGTGGAGCGGCGAGCTGCACCTCCGCGGGCTCAACATCGGCCATCCGATGATCGCCGATCGCGAGGTCCACGATCTCGATCTCGCCGCGAACGTCGCCGGCTCGTACGAGCGCAAGACGCGCAAGTTCGAGCTCACCCGCGGTGACTTCGCGATGCGCGACGTGCCGTTCTCGGTCACGGGCGTGATCACCGCGCCGAAGCGCGCGCCGATCGAGCTCGCCGCGTCCCCCGGGCCCGACGCCGTGTCGACGTCGGGCCCGCACGGCCTCAAGGAGCTCCACCTCCGGCTCGTGATCCCGCCGCTCGACTGCCAGCGCGTGCTGACCGCGTTTCCGACGGAGATGGCCCCGTACCTCGCCGGCTACCAGCTGACCGGCGTGTTCGACACCGACGTCCACCTCGACGTCGACTGGGCGAACCTCGACGCGACCCAGCTCGACGGGCACGTCGGCATCAAGCACTGCAAGGTCGTCAAGCAGCCGTCCGATTCGCCGAAGCGACTCAAGGAGGAGTTCGAGCACTACGTCGAGGTCGAGAAGGGCGAGTGGATGTCGTTCGTCGTCGGGCCGAGCAACGAGGACTTCGTGCCGATCGAGGACATCTCGCCGAACGTCATCAAGTCGATCATCTCGACCGAGGACAGCGCGTTCTTCACCCATCGCGGGTTCATCCCGACGGAGTTCCGCACCGCGCTCGTCAACGACCTCAAGGCGGGCGCGTTCCGCTACGGCGCGTCGTCGATCACCATGCAGATGGTGAAGAACGTGCTGCTGTACCGGGAGAAGACGCTGGCGCGGAAGTTCCAGGAGCTGTTCCTGACCTGGCACGTCGAGAACACGCTGACGAAGGATCGGATCATGGAGATCTACCTCAACGTCATCGAGTACGGCCCCGGGCTCTACGGCATCGGCCCCGCGGCCAAGCACTACTTCGGCAAGGTGGCGAAGGACTTGAACCCGGTCGAGGCGGCGTTCTTCTCGACCATCCTCCCCAACCCCAAGGACCGCTACCGGCAGTACTGCAACGGCACGCTGACCAAATGGACGAGCGACAAGATCGAACGGATCCTCGGGATCATGCACAAGCGCGACCGTCTGACGCAGGAGGAGTACGACACGGCATTGATCACGCCGCTCCTGTTCCAGAAGGACGGGACCGAGACCGAGGAGGAGTGCATGAAGCGGGTAAAGAAGGCGATCAAGAATGCTCGACCGACGAATCCGCTCAAACGGTAGACGGCTCTGCTAAGCTCATCCCCGCCGTTCGGGGACAACCCGATCATGAGGGGATAGCTTTGAGAAGCCTAGCGTTCGTACTTTTGTGTATCACTTCGTCGTGCACGTCCGATCCGTCCAGCGGCGGCGTGACGATCACCGACGCCACGCCGGCCTTCGGCCCGCTCGCTGGTGGGACCCGGATCGTCCTCCAGGGGACCGGGTTTCTGACCAACGGCGCGGCGCCCAACCGCGTCGTCGTCGGTGGCCGTGAGGCGCCGCTCGCGGGCGTGATCGACGACAACCACCTCGAGGTCACGGTGCCACCGGGCGAGATGCCGGGGGCCGTCGAGATCATCGTGTTCAACCACCTGGGGCAGGCGGTCGCGACCGACCTGTTCCACTACAGCACGAAGCCGAGCGTGACGACGGTCTCGCCCGCCGACGTGCTCTACACCGCGCCGGCGACCTCGATGACCATCGAGGGCAAGGGCTTCCTGGACGAGAACGCCGGGTTCAACCGGGTGCTCGTCAACGGCACCCCGGCCGTGGACCTCGAGGTCCTGAGCGACACCCAGCTCAAGTTCACCATCGTCGGTGGTGGCGCGCCGCTGTCGCGCCCCCAGGTCGAGGTGGAGAATCAGCGCGGCACGAGCGAGGCGGCGAAGGGGTTCCGCTTCGTCCCGAGCACGCGCAAGGGCTTGCTGCTGTTCCCGCGCGACCCATCGGTGTTCTTCTCGTTCTTCGATCCGGTCGATCAGTCGGTGCTCAACGTGCCGCGCCTGACCTCGTCCGGGGGGAACCCGCTGCAGCCGCGCGCCGTGTCCGTGAGCGGCGACGACTACGTGGCGTCGAACTTCGACGGCAAGTTCGGGCCGATCGACTTCATCACCCAGACCCAGCCGAATGCCGTGACGGCCAACGACCGGATCAGCTCGATCGTGCAGCTCGGCGACCTGCTCTACGGGCTCAACATCAACCGCCGCTCGTTCGGGACGATCAACGCCACCACGGGCGAGTTCACCGAGATCGCTCCGGTGGCCAACGCGTTCCGCGGGCTGAACCTGGTGGTCGATCCCGCCAGCAGCACGATGTACATCACGCTCAACGACAACACCAACACGGGGCGGATCGCCACGATCGCCGCCGACGGGACGCTCGGGAGCCTCGTCACGATCGCGGGCGCCGACGCCCACGTCCGGGACCTGCGGTTCGTCGACGGCGTGCTCTACGCCCTGATGCGCAATAACTCGACGGGTAATACGGATCTGGTGACGCTGAGCCCGACGTCAGGCGCCACGGCGACCATCAAGTCGTTCAGCCAGCGCATCCCTGCGATGGAGGTGTTCCAGTGAGCCGCATCGGTGAGATGATCGTACACGGTGGATGGTTGATCTCGCTCGCGGCCGCGGTTGCTGGCTGCGGGGAGATCAAGACCGACGCGAGCTCGGGTGATGATCCCAAGGTCGACACGGTGTCGCCCGATCACGGGCCGGCGGTCGGTGGCATCACGGTCACGCTCCATGGATCGGGCCTCGGCGGCGCGAGTCCGCTCGTGCTCGTCGATGGCGTCCTCGCGGAGGAGGTCGTGTCCGTGGGCGATACCGACGTGACGTTCAAGCTGCCGCCCGGGCGTGAGGGTTCGACCGTCGACATCACGGTCAGCACCGACCACGGGTTCGGCGCGGTCGAGGGCAAGTTCAAGTTCAACACGCTGCCGGTGGTGCTGTCGATCGATCCCCCGGTCGGTCGGTTCGCGGGCGGGACGACGGTGACCGTGACCGGGCGCGGCTTCCAGAGCCAGGAGGCGGGGCTACCCACCGTCCTGATCGGCGGCTCCCCGGCGACCAACGTGCAGATCATCGACGACAAGACGCTGCAGGCGACGACCTCGCCGGCGACCGCCGGCACGGCGGCGTTCACCAAGACCGACGTGGTGGTGACCAACGCCAACGGGCCCGCGACGTTCGCGAAGTCGTTCACGATCACCAAGCAGGGCCTGCTCGCGACGACGAACAACAACACGATCTGGTGGATCGATCCGACCTCGAAGGTCGCGATCCAGATCGTGAACCAGACCCCGACGAAGCTCAGCTCCTGCGTGCTCGGCCCGAACGGCAAGCTGTACGGGCGCGGCAACGATCCGACGACCGGGCAGAAGAACCTGGTCTCGTTCGACCCCCTCGCCGGCACGGTCGACTTCATCGGTCCCCTCAAGGTCGGCGCGGCCAACTCGCAGATCGGCGCGCTCGCGTTCGTCGGCAACAACCTGTACGCCGCGTCGACGTCGCCGAACGTCGGGACGCAAGGGTTCTACCTCGTCGACCAGGCGACCGCGGCGATGACCCTGGTGCCGGGCGGCACGGGGATCACGCCGTATCACTCCTCGATCATCACGAAGGATGGCACCTCGGTCTATCAGGTGACGACGATGAACGGTCCGCTGAACTCGATCGCGGTCACCAACAGCGCGATCACGCCGGGCCCGACGATGAACGGCCCGAGCGCCCAGGCGCGGTCGATGGTGCTCGTGGGCTCGATGCTCTACGTCGGCGAGTACGCGAGCCCGGGCAAGGTCTACGCGGTGAACACGACGACCGGCGCCGTGACGGCGACGGCGACCGTGCAGGCGCTCGTGACGTCGCTGTGCCAGACACCGCCGACGTTCTGAGCTAAGAACGTGCGGTGCGCCGCCTGGTCTTCGTCCTCGTGCTCTCGCTGGGAGCCATCGCGCCGGTGGCCGCGGAGCCACCGGACTCCCACGAGATCCTCGACCAGCGCCCCTCGGGGTTCTGGACGTCGAACCGGCCGGCGGTGGGTGGCGCGTACCGCTACCGGCTGCTCGTGCTCGGGGTCGGGGTCGCGGCGCTGACCGGCCTCTTGATGTGGCGGCTGTTGCGCAAGACCGACGCCCAGCGCACGCGCTGAAGCGCGGACGGATCGGTCGAGTCGTTATAGGCTGCGCAGGTGTCCGGTAGTCACCAAGATGCGATCGAACGTGCGATCGAGAAGTACGGTCCCGAGGCGATCTGCGAGGCCCTCGCGTCGATGCTAAGCGTCGAGCGGATCGCGCGGATCGACAGCGTGCTCGATGCGCGCCTCACGTCGGTGATCACCGTCGTCGAGGACACCTACGATCCGCACAACGCGGCCGCGACGATCCGCACGACCGAGGCGCTCGGCCTGGGCGAGCTCCACGTCATCGAGGCCAACGAGCGGTTCCACGCGACCGCCGGCATCACGCGCGGCTCGCACAAGTGGATCGATCTCGTGCGCCACGCCGAGCCGGTCGCCGCGATCGCCAGCCTGCAGGCGCGGGGCTTTCGCGTCATCGCGACCTCACCGGCCGCCACGGCCTCGATCGATGACATCGACGTGCACACGCCGATCGCGATCGCGTTCGGCAACGAGCACGCGGGGCTGACGCCGCAGGCGATCGGCGCGTGCGACGGCGCGGTGCGCGTCCCGATGTACGGCTTCTCGGAGAGCTTCAACCTCAGCGTGACCGTCGCCCTCGCGATGAGCCGCATCGCCGGTCGCCGGCGCGACGTGATCGGGGCCGTCGGCGACCTGCCCCCCGATCGCCGCCGCCACCTGCGGGCGCGCTGGTTTGCTCTGAAGGTACGCGGGGTTATCGGGGTCCTCGAGCGGAGATTAAGTTGACTTCGCCGCGCGTTAGACTCACGTTCCGATGCTGCCTGGTAGCACCATGAGGACGCACGGAGCCCCACCTGCGCAAGTGCCCACCCCTCGAAGGGGAGGCCCTAGCAAGCTCGCCAAGCTCGAGCCGCTCAAGACCAAGCGGCCGAAGCGTCGGCTGTGGGTCCGGCTGCTCAAGTGGTTCGCGATGCTCAGCTTCCTGGGCCTGCTGCTCGGCGTCGCGACCATCGCGATCGTGTTCTGGATGTACGGCCGCGATCCGAAGCTGCCCGACGGCGATCAGATCCTCAAGCAGCTCAGCGAGTACAAGCCCAAGCAGGTCACGACGATCCTCGACACCAACGATCAGCGGATCGGCGAGCTGTTCACCGAGCGCCGGACCTACGTGCCGATCGAGAAGATCCCCC
>JAPLLF010000297.1 GCA_026387715.1 Pseudomonadota bacterium | reverse complement strand
CGATCACCGCGATCAAGCTCAAGCGGCCGCACAACCCGATCCACGCGCGCCACGTCGTCATCGACGACGCCGTCCTCGAGCTGTCCCCGAGCGCGATCGCGCCCGGCCTCGGCAAGCTGAAGATCACCGTCGAGCACGCCGAGGCAAGGGACACGCTGATGAAGACCCCATTCTCGTGGATCTTCGCGCTCGAGGCGCTGCGCGCGAAGCTCGAGCTCCCCGGCGACATCGTCGTCGCGCTCAGCTACGACCACGGCAAGCTCACCGTCGCCGGCGGCCTGTTCGGCGCGCGCCCGATCGCGCTGCCGTTCGCCATCCCGGTGGCCGACCTCGCCGACGATCCGAAGGCCGAGCTCGCGCGCCTCGGCGCGCTCGGCAAGGAGATCGCCGAGCGTGTCCTCGCGCAGCGCGCGAAGGACTGGATGAAGTCCCTCGCGCCGTAGGCTCAGATGTCGAGGTCGCCGATCTCGCCGGCGTTCTCGGTGATCATGCGGAACCGGGCGCCGACGTCCTTGCCCATCAGCTCGCTGATCATCGTGTCGGTCGCGAGCTGCTCGCCCTCCTTGACGCACACGCGCAGCGCCTGCCGCGTCGCGGGGTGGAGCGTGGTCTCGCGCAGCGTCGACGGTGGCATCTCGCCCAGCCCCTTGAAGCGCGTGATGCTCGGCTTGCTGTTCGCCTTGCCGTGCTGCTTGATCAGCTGATCGCGGTGGGCGTCGTCGAGCGCCCAGTAGGTCTGCTTGCCGATGTCGATGCGATACAGCGGCGGCTGCGCGATGAACACGTAGCCGTGGTCGATGAGGCCCTTCATGTGCCGGAAGAAGAACGTCAGCAGCAACGTCGCGATGTGATGGCCGTCGGAGTCGGCGTCCATGAGCAGGAAGATCTTGTGATAGCGGAGCTTGGTGATGTCGAGGTTCTCGCCCATCCCGCAGCCGAGCGCCGACACGATGTCCTGGAGCTCCTTGTTCGCGAGCAGCTTCTGGTTGTTCGCCTGCTCGGCGTTGAGCACCTTGCCGCGCAGCGGGAGCACGGCCTGCGTCTTGCGAGCGCGCCCCTGCTTGGCGGAGCCACCTGCCGAGTCGCCCTCGACGATGAACAGCTCGCTCTCGGCCGGATCCGTCGACGCGCAATCCGTCAGCTTGCCCGGCAGGTTCAGGCGATGCGAGACCAGCGTCTTGCGCGTGACCTGCTGCGCGGCGCGCGACGCCTCGCGGGCGCGCGCCGAGATGATCGTGCGCGCGATGACGGCCTGCGCCCAGTTCGGGTTCGCGTTCAGGTAGTTCTCGAGCGCCGGGCGCACGAGCCCCTCGATCTGCGCCGCGACCTCGGGGTTGTTGAGCCGGTTCTTGGTCTGGCTCTGGAACTGCGGCTCGGGGATGTACGTCGACAGCACCGCGACGACGCCCTCGCGGATGTCCTCCGCCGTCAGCGTGACGCCCTTGGGATCGAGCTTGTGCGTGGCGATGTAGTTGCGGACCGCCTTGACGATCGCCGACCGCAGGCCCGCGTCGTGGGTGCCGCCGTCGGGCGTCGGCACCGAGTTGACGTAGGTCTTGAACAGGTCGTCGGCCGACTCGGTCCACTGCAGCGCGAGCTCGAGGCTGAGCTTGGCGTCAGGATCCGCCTTCTCCATGTAGAACACGCCGCCCGACGACGGCACTGGCAGCTTGCCGCGCTCGGTGACCAGCTTGGGGAGGTACTCGACGATGCCCTGCGGGTGGACGAACGTGGTCGTCACCATCGGCGTCTTGGTCTCGTCGTGGAGCACGAGCTCGAGGCCGCCGTGGAGGTAGCTCTTGGTCTCGAGCCGCTCCGCGATCATCGCCGCGTCGAACATCAGCTTGTTACCGAAGATCTCGTCGTCGGGCTGGAACTTCACGAGCGTGCCCGTGCCGCGCGCCGGCCCGAGGTTCTTGAGCTTCTGGACGACCGCGCCGCGCTCGAACCGCATCTCGAAGCGATCGCCGTTGCGCTTGACCTGGACCGCCAGCTCGCTCGACAGCGCGTTGGTCACCGACGCGCCGACGCCGTGCAGGCCGCCGGACTTCTCGTAGTTCGCGCGGTCGAACTTGCCGCCGGCGTGGAGCATCGTGAACACGACCTCGAGGCCCGACTTCTTGGTCTTGGTGTTGAGGTCGATCGGGATGCCGCGGCCGTTGTCCTCGACGGTCGCGCTCTTGCCGTTCTTGTGCAGCGTGACCTCGACCTTGGTCGCGTGCTTGTTGATGACCTCGTCGATCGAGTTGTCGACGATCTCCCACAGCAGGTGGTGGTAGCCGTCCTTGCCCGTGCCGCCGATGTACATGCCCGGCCGCTTGCGCACCGGGTCGAGACCCTCGAGGACCTGGAGGTCATCACTACCGTAGGACTTGGCCTGCGCCATCTCAGTTCACTCCCTGTCCACCCTCGGCGTTCGCCAGGGGCTGGATCGCGACGGGCTTGGGCAACGTCACGAGCGTCGCCTTCTTGATGATCTGGTGGCCCTTGCCACCCCGCGCCTTCGCGAGCTTCGGGTCGGCGACGAGCTCGAACTTCTTGCCGCTCTTCTCGGTCTCGACCACGAGCTTGTCGCTCTTCTTGCCCGCGATCGCGGCGATCACCACGTCGTCGTCGCCGAGCTTGATGACCGTGACCCCGCGGCCCGGGTTCTCGAGCTTGTTGATCTCCTCGGCCTTGCAGTAGCCGACGTAGCCCTCGCGGGTCGCGGTCACGACGATGTCGTCGTCGTTGCACGCGATGACGTCGAGCACCTCGTCGCCGTCGCCCGGCTTGGCGAACCGGCGGCCGGCCTTGGTGGTGAGCTCGGTGTGCGGCGCGATCGCGAAGCGCTGGCCGTAGCCCTGCCTGGTGATCGCGAGCATCGTGTGCGGCACCAGCGCGCGCGGGTCGAGCGTGATCGCCGTGATGATCTTCTCGCCGTCGGCGAACTTGAAGTACTTCTGCGCGGGCTCGCCGTAGCCGCTCGACGGCGCGATGTCGTTGATCTTGATGACGTACGCGGCGCCGCGCGACGTGAAGAAGATGACCTTCTCCTTGGTCGAGCCGGCGAGCACGTGGGTCACCGCGTCGCCCTCGCGCGTGCGCGTCGAGCTCGGGTCCTTGACCTCGCGGACGCGCTTGATCCAGCCGTCGCGGGTGACGACGATGTTGGCGTCCTCGTCGACGATGAACGCGTCGGCGTCGAACTCCAGCTCCTCGCCGCCGGTCTTGGTCTTGCGCGGCGTGCCGAACTCGTCGGCGACGCGCCGCAGGTCGTCCTTGATGACGCCCCACAGCTTGTCCTCGCTGCCGAGGATCGACTTGATCTTCTTGGCCTCGGCGGCCTTCTCCTTGAGCTCGTCGCGGATCACGTTGATCTCGAGCTTGGCGAGCTTGTAGAGCTTGAGCTCGAGGATCGCCTCGGTCTGGATCGCGTCGAGCTTGAACCGCTTGATGATCTTGCTGGCGGCGTCGGCCTTGCCGTCGGACGCCCGGATGATCTTGATGAGCTCGTCGAGCGCGTCGAAGATCGTGACGAAGCCCTCGAGGATGTGGATGCGCTCGTTGAGCTTCCTGAGCTGGTACTCGTAGCGCCGGGTGGTGACCTCGAGGCGGAAGTCGAGGAAGTACCCGAGCGCCTCCTTGATGCCGAGCCGGCGCGGCTGCGGCGGCGCGTCGACCGGCAGCTTCCGGCCCTGCTCGTCATCGAGGAACGCCGGCGGCACCAGGCACGTCAGGTTGACGTGGAAGTTCGCCTGCAGCGGGGTCTGCTTGTAGAGGTACGCCATCACCATCGCGGGATCGGCGTCCTTCTTGATCTCGAGGACGATGCGCACGTCCGTCGTCGACTCGTCGCGGATGTCGAGCAGGTACGGCAGCTTGCGCTCGCGCACGACGTCGGCGATCTTCTCGATCAGGTCGGCCTTCTTGAGCGCGTACGGGATCGACGTGATCACGATGTCGGTGCCGCCGCGCTTCTTCTCCTCGAGCTTGTACTCGCCGCGCACGCGGATCGTGCCCTGCCCGTCCTTGTAGATCTGGCGGACCTCGACCTTGCTGTTGAGCAGCTGCCCGCCGGTCGGGAAGTCGGGCCCGTGGATGTGCGACATCAACTTGACGTGATCGAGGTCGCGGTTGTCCGCGAGCGCGATCAGCGCGTTGGTGATCTCGCGCAGATTGTGCGGCGGGATGTTCGTCGCCATGCCGACGGCGATGCCGGTCGAGCCGTTGACGAGCAGGTTCGGGAACCGCGCCGGGAGCACGCTCGGCTCCTCGGTGGTGCCGTCGTAGTTCGCGCGCATGTCGACGGTCTCGAAGTCGAGCTCCGCGAGCAGCTCCATCGCGGGCGGCGCGAGGCGACACTCCGTGTAGCGATAGGCGGCCGGCTCGTCGCCGTCCTGCGAACCCCAGTTGCCGGAGCCGTCGACGAGCGGCACGCGCAGCTGCCAGTCCTGCGCCATGCGGACCATCGCGTCGTAGACCGAGCTGTCGCCGTGCGGGTGGTACTTGCCGAGCACGTTACCGACCACGGTCGCCGACTTGCGATGCTTGGCGTCGGGCCGCAGGAAGTTGTCGGTCAGCATCGCGTAGAGGATGCGGCGCTGCACCGGCTTGAGGCCGTCGCGCACGTCGGGCAAGGCGCGCGACGTGATCACGCTCATCGCGTAGTTGAGGTACCGGCGGCGGGCCTCGACCTCGAGCGACGCGTCGACGGCGTTGGGGAACTCACCGTCCCCTCCTCCGCCACCGCCGCCACCACCACTGCCGCCGCCGCCGTCGTCACCGGCGCGACCACGTTTCGATGGTTTGCCTTTGTCCTGGTCTTGCTTCTTGGCCATGGCGAGAGTGGCGGGACCTTGCCCCGACTCGGGGAAAAGTTCCAGTTGCTGCCTGGCGGGTGCGGGTGAAGTCATTTCTTTGGTCCGGCGAAAGGCCCGTGATATGGCTGGCCTCCGCGACATGGTCAGGAAGCGATCGACCCAGCGCAAGAAAACGGCGAGGCCTGCCTACGTCGGGGACCGGTCGCTGACCGGGACGCCCGCGCGCCGCGGCAGCGGGTGGATCGTCCTGGTGCTCGGTGCGCTCGTGGTCGTGAACCTCTACGTGTTCGTGTGGGACAGCAAGAGCTCGATCGGCGCGATCAAGAACAAGGCGTCCGATCCGGCGATGGCGATCGCCGACAAGGTGCTCGAGCCGACCGTCCCCGTCGCCACCGCCGTGACCGGGAACGCCGCCGGGAGCGGCGGTGCCGCCGCGCCGGTCGCGCCCCCCGGCGTGATCGACGGCAAGGTCGGCAAGACCGACACGCTCGGGCGCGTCCTCAAGAAGAGCGGGCTCGACGCCGCCGAGGCCAACGAGATCATCCGCGCGCTGACCGGCGTGCTCGACTTCCGCACGATCCGCCAGGGCCAGACCTACCGCCTCGAGCGCGGGCCCGACGGGCGCGTCCGCGCGTTCGACC
>JAPLLF010000017.1 GCA_026387715.1 Pseudomonadota bacterium | reverse complement strand
GCGCGCACCACCACCTCGCACTTCGACGCGACGGTCATGAGGTCGAGGTTCGACATCAGCTTGCACACCGCGGCGGCCATCTCCGGCGTGAGCCCCGGCGCCACCGCGCGCAAGGTCGCGCCCGAGGTCGCGGTGTCGAGCAGCCACTCGCGGAACTGCCCGACGGTGAGGTGGCCGACGGCGGCGAACGCGGCGGGATCGAGCTCGTCCTCGGCCTGGCGCGTCAGCTCGTCCTGCTCGTACGGCACGACGGGATGCTCGCGGAGCTCGCGGAGCGTGAGGTCGGCGAGCACCGCGCGCGCCGCGACCCGCTCGACCGCGTCGCGCGCCGAGATGCCGGCGAGGTCGTCGCCGCTCTTGGGCGGGTTCGCCTTCGCCAGGAGCTCCTTGACCGAGGCGAACGTGTAGCTCCGGCCGCGGATCGTCGTCGCCAGTTGCACGGGGGCATCGTAGCTGTAATGTTCGTCGGCATGGGGCTCGTACAGTGCGAACGGTGCAACCGACACATCCGTGACGAGAATCAATGTCCCTTCTGTGGGGCCGGGAAGGCGCCGCTGCTCGCGGCGGCGCTGCTCGCGGTCGGGTGCTCGAGCCCCCCGAAGGTCGATCACGTCGAAGCGCCGCTGCCGCCGCCGACCGGCAGCGCGATCGCGCAGCCGCCGGTGGCCACGCCCGACGCCGGGATCGTGCCTCCCACGGTCGACGCGACGGTGCCCGTGGATGCGGTCGTCGCGAAGCCCGACGCCGCGGTGGCCAAGCCGAACCCGAAACGCGATCCGTACGACGGCGTCCGCCCGCTGTACGGCGTCGATCGCGACTGACATGAGGCGCCGGCTGCCGATCGCGCCACGCGCCCCGGCGGCGCGCCGATCGTTGCCGCTCGCCAGCGAGGCCCGCGACGTCGATCGCGAGGCCCGGCCGCGCTACGCGGTCTGGGAGATCACGCTCGCCTGCGTCACGCTGATCGGCGGCGAGGCGTACCTGCGTCCGGACTGGCTCGCGATCGTCGAGCGCATCACGGCGAGGGGCATGCAATGTTCGATGGTGACCGGCGGGCGGGGCGTCACCGCGCAGCTCGCGCGCGATGCGGTCGCCGCCGGGCTCGTGCTCGCGGGCGTCTCGCTCGACGGCCATCGCGACGCGCACGATCGCCTGCGTGCGCACCCCGGCTCCTACGATCGAGGCGTCGAGGCGCTCGCGCACTTTCGCGCCGCGGGGATCCCGGTGAGCTGCAACACCCAGCTCAACCGGATCTCGGCGCCGACGTTCGAGGCGATCTTGCCGGACCTCGTCGCCGTCGGGGTGCGCAGCTGGCGGATGGCGCTCACGGTGGCGATGGGGCGCGCGGCCGACGACGCCACGCTGCTGCTGCAGCCCTACGAGCTGCTCGAGCTGTTCCCGCGGCTCGCCGCGCTGCACACGCAGGCGGCCGACCAGCACGTGCGCCTGAGCGCCGGCAACAACATCGGCTACTTCGGTCCGTACGAGGAGCAGCTGCGCGGCGGGTGCCACATGCAGTCGTGTCGCGCGGGGATCGAGACCCTCGGCCTCGAGGCCGACGGCGCGGTGAAGGGCTGTCCGTCGCTGCCGACCGCCGCGTGGACCGGCGGCAACCTGCGCGACGCGAGCCTCGCCGATATCTGGCAACGCAGCGCGCCGCTCCGCGTGATGCGCGATCGCACCGTCGATGATCTGTGGGGCTACTGTCGGACCTGCTACTACGCCGACGAGTGCCGCGCCGGCTGCACGTGGACCGCGTTCGCGTTGCTCGGCAGACCTGGCAACAATCCGTACTGTCATCACCGTGCGCTCGAGCTCGCCAGGGTGGGCAAGCGCGAGCGCATCGTGCAGGTCGAGGCCGCGCCGGGGGAGCCGTTCGATCACGGTCGGTTCGAGCTCGTGGTCGAGGAGCTGGGCGACGTGAGACTCGCGTGAGCTGACCGGCGTGGCGCCGACTCGACCGGTAGTGTCGCGCGCATGAGGTTCCGAACGCTCGGGGTCATCGCGCTCACCACGTCCTTCGTGCTCGCCTGCAACGGGCCCACCGCACCGCCACCGCGAGCGCCGCGGACCCCCACCCAGGTCTCCGCCGATGCCGCGGCGGTGACCGCCTTGCAGACGTCGAGGTTCGCCGACGCGAACCGGCTCGCCACCGAGGCGCTCGCGCACGACCCGCGAAGCTCGCGGGCCGCGGCGGTGCGCGCGATCGCGACGTACCAGGCGACCGGCAATCGCCTGGTCACCGAGCTCACGGGGGTCCTCGAGGCGAGCGGACCGCTCCAGCTGCTCGATCACGAGACCGGCCGCGCGGCCTGGCAGAGGTTCGCCGACGCGCTCGTGATCGTCGATCGCGATCTCGCGATCGCGGCGACGGATCCCGACTTCACCCTCGAGCTCTGCCTCGCGTGCTGGGAGCACGACTGGAATCGCAACGGCCGGATCGACGAGCGCGATCGCAAGATGTTCGAGCTCGAGTACGACGATCGCGGCGACGATCACCTGTTGCCCGAGGGGGATCCGCGGCGTCGGCCGACGTTCAAGTTCGACGTCGGCGACGTCGAGTGGGCCCGCGCCATGATCTCGTTCCAGCGCGCGGCCGTCGAGCTCGTGCTGGCGTATCGCTGGAACGAGCTCGACAAGCTGTTCACCGAGGGCGAGGCGCTCAAGACCGCGAAGGTCGTCCTCCACCTCGCAGATCCAGCACGGGTTCGCCACGCCCGCGAGTTGATCGTCGCGGGGCTCGCGGCCGCGGCGCGGTGCCGGACCGCCTACCTCGCCGAGACCGACGACGACCGCGAATGGGTGCCGAACCCAGCGCAGCGGAGCCACCCGATCCCGCTCGACGCCGACGCCGCCCTGTTCGAGACCTGGGCGCAGGTGGTCGGCGACCTGGGCGACCTGCTGACCAGCAAGACCGCGCTGTCGATCCGGCAGCTCGCCGCCCTCGGGGATGACGATTTTCCGGACCTCGTCCCGGATGCGTTCATCGATCTCGGGGCGATGCTGCGCGAGCCGCAGGACCTCGTGCTCGACGTCGGCCTGGTCCTGCGGCTGCGAACCGACGACAAGGCGGTGCTGCGGCGGACCGCCGAGCAGCTGATCAAGGACCTGATCGGCAAGGGCTACGTCCCGAAAGCGACGCGATCCCCGATCGTCGATCGACTCGAACGGATGAAACACGACCTCGACACGGGCCACGATACGTTCGAACGCAAGCTACGCTACTTGCTGTGGCTGAACTGAGCGGCGGCGAACCTCGACTCGGCGAAGTGCTCCGGGCACTTCGCCGCGGGCGCGATCTCGGTCCGCTCGTGACCGCGTTGCCGGCCGCCGATCTGCCGGAGCTGTTCGGGCACCTTTCCGTCGAGAAGTCGCCGCATCGCGCGGCGATGTGCGAGGCGAATCGCCAGCTGCTCGCGCGGGTCGACGAGTACCCCGCGCTGCTCGCGCCGGTCGCGGTCTCGGTGGTGCTCGGGGATCACCTGGCGACGCGCACGCTGCTCGCGGCCGTGCGCGACCGGGCAGCCGTGGTCGGCGAGAGCGTCCACGACACCGCGTTCCTGTTGTGGCGGCCCAAGACCCACGAGCCGGTCCTGGTGCTCTGCGAGACGGTCGTCTCGGCGCGTGGGCTCCCGGCGAGGGTCTACGCGGACACGCTCGGGCTGGTGCTCGGGCCGCGCAACTCGCTGCGGCGCTCCGCGCGCCAGACCCGCGAGCTGCTCGACCTCTGCTTGCCCTACGCGGATGCCGACCCCACGATCCTGCACACCGCCGCCGCGATCGAGCTGGCGCTGGACGCCCCCGACGCGGCGCTCGGGTACGTCGAGCGGGCGATCGCGGCCGGGTACGACGGCGACCGGCTGCGCAAGGACGTCGCGCTCCGGTCCCTGCGCAAGGAACATCGCTGGGCCGTCGTCCTCGGGTGAGCAGCCCCAGGCACGCCCCCAGCCCCGCGCACGTGTCGCGTTGGATCTCGGGCTGACCCGCACGGTGACGCGGCCGGTTCGCGCAGAAACCAGCCTCGCTCGCGCATCTCCTTGCTCAAGTCGCGCACCTCCGCGTGCAACGGTCGTGGGTACGACCGTTGCTTACAACTGTGATCATGTCGCGCCACCTGCTCGCCGCTCTGGGTCTTGGAACCGTCTCGCTCGTCGCGTCTGCCACGCACGCCGAGGTCCGCGGCGAGGCCACTGAGCTCCGGGCACAGGCACACGACACGCCGATCATCGGGGGCACCACGGTCACGAGCGCGGATACCTGGGCGGATACGGTGGCGGTGCTCGGCGCGCAGGGCGTCTGCTCCGGCACCCTGATCGCACCCGACGTGGTGCTCACCGCCGGCCACTGCGCCGAGGTCAATCCGACCCAGGTCAAGCTCAAGACGACGGACTACAACGGTGCGGGTGGCATCACCGCCGCGGTGAAGAGCATCACGGCGTACCCGAACTGGGAGACGACCTACGACGTCTCCGTCATCGTGCTGACCGCACCGGTCGCGGGCGTCACGCCGCGCAAGGTCGCGACCGCCTGCACGTTCCAGACGGGCTGGACCAACAGCGCGATGGTGCACCTCGTCGGGTTCGGCGCGATCGACACCGCCGCGCAGGGCAACAACAGCAAGCTCTACGAGGTCTCCGTTCCGCTGACCGACGCGATGTGCTCGGCCGGCAACGGCTGCAAGCCGGCGGTCGCCCCGGGCGGCGAGTTCGCCGCGGGCGGGAACGGCAAGGACTCGTGCAACGGCGACTCGGGCGGCCCGGTGTACCTCGACACCGCGCGCGGCCCCATCCTCGTCGGCGCGGTGTCGCGCGCGACCGACAGCGCGACGGCGCCGTGCGGGGAGGGCGGCATCTACGTCCGCACCGACAAGGTGCTCCAGTGGCTCGAGACGACGACCGGCAAGACGATCGCGAAGGACACCTGCGGTGCGACGACGGATCCGACCGACCCGACGAACCCGACCGATCCGACGGACCCGACCGATCCGACCGCACCCAAGCCCGATCCGACGGGCAATGGATCGTCGCAGGACATCGTCGGTGGCTGCTCCGCGGGCGGCACCGGCGCGGGCTTCGTGCTGGTGCTCGGCGCGCTCGCGAGCCTCCGCCGCCGTCGCGTCTAGAAGTTTGGTGTTTTTTGGTTGTCGTCGACGACGACGTTTGATCTGATCAGCGAATGACGCTGGGCAAGTCCCCGACCACCGAGGACGCGTTCCGCTCTGGCACCGAGTTCTGCCGGGACCGCGTGTCGGAGACCTC
>JAPLLF010000851.1 GCA_026387715.1 Pseudomonadota bacterium | reverse complement strand
ATCGTAGACCTCGGCGATCGCGCGACAGGCGACGAGCCCGCTGCCCGCGGCGCCCGCGTCGACCAGCGCCGGCAGCGTCGCGAACACGTCGGCGAGCGCCCCGCGAAGGCTCATGGGACGAACGTCAGCTGGCTGAGGTCGATCCAGCCATCCCAGACGTGCACGTTCGCGAGCCGCTTGTGCACGAGCCCCTGCGGCGCGTCGGCCACGATCCCCGCGAACGGCCAGGCCTCGGCGAACGCGGCCGCGAGCTCGGGGGCGGACTTCGCGCGCTCGCCCGGATCCCAGGCAGCGCCGAGCGCGTCGAGCGCGCGGCCGATGCGCGGCGAGACCGGGAACAGCTTGCCGGTCGTCGCGTCCTTGGCCGACGACAGCGCCGTCAGATCCATGTCGGCCAGGCCACCCCACGCGACCTCGACGAGATCGAAGTTGCGATCGACGAGCTTCTTGTCGAGCCACGCATCGCCGCCCGTCTTGAGCTCGACGATCACGCCGGCGCGACGCGCGGCGTCGATGAAGTAGTCACGCGGCAGCTTCACGGGCGGCCCCGATACGTCCGTGGGCGACGGCTTCTCGCCGCCGATCATCAGGAGCCGGAGCGGCTTGCCGGCCTTGTCACGGTTGCCGTCCTTGTCGGTGTCGATCCAGCCGGCCTCGTCGAGCAGCTTGCCCGCCTCGGCGGGGTCGAGCTCGGGGACCGGCGCCTCGTCGCCGTCGACGGGCCCACCCGGCCAGATCGGCCACAGCGCCGGGCGCGCGAGGCCGTCGTACACGCGCTTCGCGATCGAGCGGCGATCGACGAGCAGCGCGAGGGCATGCCGCACGCGCGCGTCGTCGAGCGGTGGCCGGGTCGTGTTGAAGCCGAGGTAACGCATGCGCGGCGGGGTCAGCTGCAAGGGCGAGAACGACGCCGCGATGCCCGGCGCCGTCGCCTGCTCGGGCCAGTGCGCCGGGATCAACGCCGGCACGATGTCGAGTTCGCCGCGCTTGGCGGCCGTGAGGGCGAGCGCGGCGTCGGGCTGGTAGACGAACTCGACGTCGGCGATCGCGGCGGGACCGCCCCAGTACTTGTCGTAGCGAACGAGGTGGACGATGCCGGCCTTGTTCGACACGTACTTCCACGGCCCGCTGCCGACCAGCGCGCCGCCGGCGATCAAGCTCCCGTCGTAGACGTGCATCGGCAAGATCGGGATCTCGGCCAGCGCGCGCAGCACCCAGCCACTCGGCCGCTTCAGGCGAAGGCGGATCTCGTGCGAGGTGATCAGCTCGATGGCCTCGATGTCGTCGAGCATCGCCCGGAGGTGGTCGACCCCCCGGTGCGGATCGCGGATCGCGTCGAGCGTGAACTGCACGTCGCTCGTGGTCAGCGGCTTGCCGTCGTGGAACGTCACCCCGGGCTCGAGCTCGATGCGGATCTCGAGCCCGCTCGGCATCACCCGCCACGAGCGCGCGAGCCGGGGAGCGAACCGTCCCGGCTGATGCCCGCTCGTCGCCTCGGGCGGGGCGTAGCGCAGGAGCGGCTCGAAGATCGTCCCCAGGGTGATCCGGCGCGCCCAGGTCGACGGCGACACCACCGGCGTGAGCCTGCCCCACTCGCTGTCGACGTGGATCCGCAGGGTGTGGGCGCGCGCCGACCGCAGGTCGCTCTCGGTCGGGCCGAGGGCCGGATCGAGCGCCGGCGAACCGGGTGCGCGCGCGGCCTCCTCGACGGGATCGGGGGCGTGGCGCCAGGGCTTCACACGCGCTGGAGCGTCGCATCCGGCGAGCCCGAGGAGGCCGAGGCCGACGAATGCGAGGAATGTGAGGACGGCGATTTGAGAGCCTCGGATCGCCATGTTATCAACGCCAGCATGCCGCACCGTCACGGTCTGCGCACCGTTCTCTTCGTCGCCACGCTACCGCTCGTCGCCGCGCCCATGGGCTGTGGCAAGAAGGGTCTCGAGGGTCCCGAAGCTGAAGTCAAGCCGACCACGGTGAAGGTCGATCTGCCGCCCATCCCCGACTTCACGCTCCCCACCGCGGGTGAGGGTGGGCATTCGATCAAGGAGCTGCGCGTCAAGGGCAAGAAGCTCCTCGATACGCCCATCACAATCAAGGGCGTCGTGACGTGGGTGTACGACTGCGCCACCGCGATCCGCACCCCGGAGCAGAGCGACAAGGACATCGCGGACCTCATCGAGAAGGACCCGACGAAGTGCGAGCGCGCCAAGTTCTACATCGGTGACACTGCCGAGACGCCGATCGAGAAGAGCCTGTGGGTCGTCGACGTGCCCCGCCCGTTCAACAAGATCGAGATCAAGAACGGCAACAAGGAAGACCTCGTCAACCCGCCGGCCGATCGGTGCGACGATCGTGATCCCAAGAAGAAGATGTGCCCGGTCTACAAGGTCGGCGACACGGTGGTCATCACGGGCGAGTTCAAGCTGTCCTCGCCGCACAGCGAGCGGAACTCCGACGGGCTGATGGTCTACAAGTCGATGAAGAACGAGACGGAGCAGTGGGAGACGCCCCCGCCGCCGCCCGAGAAGCCCGCGAAGAAGA
>JAPLLF010001248.1 GCA_026387715.1 Pseudomonadota bacterium | reverse complement strand
GCTCGTCGTGGCTCCCGATCACCCGGCCGCGCTCGAGGCGGCGATCGAGCTCGACGACGTCACGGGCGAGGCCGTGGGGGTCCTGGGTCGCCTTCGCGCCGCCGCCAGCGCGACGCCAGCGCAGCGTCGCATCCTCACGCTCCGGGCGCTCCGGCTCGCGCGCAGCCACGATCTCGACGACGACGTGCTCGCCCTCGAGCGCGAGCTGGTCGCGCAGGATCCAGCCGACGTGACGCTCGCGTGGCGTCTCGAAGCGACGCTGTTCGCCCTCGGCCTCGAGGCCGAGCGCGCGGTCCTCCTGGGCACGCTCGCGGTGCGCGACCCCGATCCGCGCAGGTGTCGGACGGCGCTGCTCGGCGCGGCGCGGATCGCCGAGCGGATGGGAGACGCGGCCCTCGCGATCGAGCGCTACCGGCAGCTGCTCGCGCTGTCCCCGGAGGACAACTCGACGCGCGACACGTTGATCGGGCTCCTGCGAGCCCAGCAGCGCTGGGCCGACCTGGTCGCCGAGCGACGCATCGAGGCGCGCACGCTCGCCGAGCCATCGCTGATCCGCCGCGCGTTGCGCGAGGCGGCGTGGGTGCTCGAGGTCCGGCTCACCGACGTCGCCGGGGCGGCGAGCGTCTATGCCGAGTGGCTCGTCCAGGTGCCGGCCGATCGCACCGCGCTCGAGGGGCTCGCGCGATGTCGCGCGACCCTCGGCGATCACGATGGCGAGGTGACGGCGCGCGCGACGATCGCCGAGCTCGATCAGACGCGGTGGCTCCACGCGCGGAGCCTCGAGCGCGCCGCGCGCCACGACCTCGCCATCGCGCACTATCGCCCGTTGATCGCGAGCGACGACGCCCAGGTCGCCGCCACGAGCGCGACCCTCGCGATCGGCGATCTCGCCGCGCGCGGGAGCGAGGTCGCGTTGCGGCTCGAGGCGGCCGAGGTCCTCGCGAAGCGCACCAGCGATCCGCAGTTCGGGGCGGCGCTGTTCGAGGAGTGTGGGTGGATGGCCGCGCTCGCGCTCGAAGACTTCGAGCGGGCGGAGGTCGCGTTCTCGGCGGCGCTCGCGCTCCAGCCCCTCCGCCTCGGCGCGCTGCTCGGGGTCACGCTGGTGGCGGCGTGTCGAACCGAGCCTCGCCGGCTGGGCGAAGCGTACGTGAGCCTCGCGTCGGCGATGGCGACGGCGATGCCGGAGGTCGCGATGGCGCTGTACCTGCGCGCGGCCGCGATCGCGGTCGCGTGCGGCGAAGCGGAGGTTGCGCTCGCGCGGATCGAGGCGGCGCGCGTGACCGCGCCCGAGCACATCGACCCGCTGTTCCTCTTCGCGGAGCTCAGCACGGCGCGGCCGATCACCCCGACGGATCCGTTCGCTGCCGCGGATCGCCTGCTCGCCCACGTCGACCTCCTCGAGAAGCGCGGCGCGCTCACCGATCCGATGGCGCGTACGGCGTGGGAGCTCGATCGCGCCGAGGCCCTCGAGCTCGCGGGGCAGCTGCGCGAGGCCAGCGAGATCATCGCGGTCGTGCTCAAGCTCAAGCCCGACGACCGTCGTGCGGTGGCCGCGCTGCGGCGCATCGCCCTGCGCGCGGGCGACCGCGTGAAGTGGGCGCAGGCGAGCTACGCGCTCGCGGGGCTGAGCCGCGATCCAGCGTTGCGCCTGCGGCTGCTCCGCGAGGCAGCCGACTACTACGACCGGC
>JAPLLF010000293.1 GCA_026387715.1 Pseudomonadota bacterium | reverse complement strand
CCGTGTTCCCCGGCGCCGCCTGCGTCGTCGCCCTCGTCGATCGATTCGCCCAGCACTGCCACCGGATGGAGATCCTCGGCGAGTCCTACCGCGACAAGCATCGCCTCGATCCCGACCGTCCCAAGCCCGCGCCGAGCCGGGCTCGGCGCAAGCGGTCCTGATCACGTGATCAGGTAGTTGGCGCGATGCTCGTGATCGACGCGATCGGGTCGACCGCCAGATCACGACGGAGAACGGTCGCCGTCAACAGACACTGGCCGTCGCGCAGGCTCGGCTGGAGCTTGGACATCCCGGGCACGCGAAACGGGCCGCTCGCATCGCGTGGCGGGGCAGCGCTCTCGATGATCGACCTCAGGATCGCTGGCATGACCTCGCGGCGGGTGATCGCGAGCGACACCTGGGCGTCGCCGCGGCGGTACGCGAACCAGGCCCCGACGAGGAGCGCGCTTCCGGCGGCGATCGTCTGCGCGACGGACAGGGTCCCGCTCGCGAACTCGAGCGTCGCCCCGCCGATCACGAGCACCACGCCGAACAGGCCGCGCTGGGTGATCCCGCGCCACCGCCCCGCGACCGCGACGCCCTTGGTGTCGAAGGCGGCCTTCGCGACCTCATCGAGCGTGATCAGATCGCGCACACCCTCGGTGGCCGGTTCGAGGGCCGCCTCGATCGCAGCGGCCACCGCGTCGAAGTAGCTGCCGGGCGTGGCCCGGCACAACTTTCGCGCGCGGACGTGATTGTTCGCGGTGAGCAGCTTCATCAGGGCGGCGTTGCCCTTCTCGTGATCGATGGTCACCCCGAACGCAGCCTGCACGGCCCACACGATCATCGCGCCACCGATGATCGCCAGCGCGTAGCTCACGAGCTCGACGGGCATGCGGCAAGCCTAGCGCCAATGCGTCGTCGATCGCGTTTTGGTCCCGTCAAGCGACGAGCTACTTCCAAAGTTCGTTGCCAGTCTCGATCCTGATTGGATTGAGGAGGCACTGGCTGCGACCGGCACCGCGACGATTCGTCGACGGCGGCTTCCCGCGGAGCAGGTGGTCTGGCTCGTCATTGGCATGTGCTTGTTCCGCGATCTGTCGATGCGCGACTTGGTCGCGACGCTCGACCTCGCGCTACCAGGCAGCCGCGGCATTCGCGTCGCGCCGAGCTCGATCGTGCAAGCGCGCGAGCGCCTCGGCGACGAGCCGTTGCGATGGCTGTTCGAGCGCACAGGATCGACATGGGCGCACGCGAGCGCGCGGCAGCATGCCTGGCGCAGCCTCGCGATCTACGGCGCGGACGGAACCACCGTGCGTGTTCCAGATTCGACGGAGAACCGCGAGCACTTCGGCAGCCAGAAGGCGCGATGGAACAGCACCGGCGGCTATCCGATGGCGCGGATGGTCACGCTTATGGCGCTGCGCTCGCACATCCTCGCAGGCGCGCGATTTGGACCCTATGTCACCTCGGAGAGCGAGCTTGCGCAGGAGCTCTGGCCACTGGTCCCTGACCACTCGCTAACGATCGTCGACCGCGGCTTTCTCTCGGCGCGAACGCTCATCGGGCTGGAGCGAGGCGGGATCCAACGACACTGGCTGACACGCGCGCGAACGGACCTCGTGTGCGAGCGTGTGGAGCGGTTCGCTGCCGGGGACGAGCTGATCGAACTCAATGTTTCGAGCGAGGCTCGACGGAAGGACCCGTCGATGCCGACCACGTGGCGCATGCGCGCAATCCGGTACCAGCGACGCGGCTTCAAGCCGCAACTACTGCTCACTTCACTGCTGGATCCCAAACGCTACCCTGCCGACGAGGTCGTGGCGCTCTACCACGAGCGATGGGAGATCGAGCTTGGCTACAACGAGGTGAAGCGCGTGATGCTGGATCGCGAGGAGACCACGCGCAGCAAGAGTCCCAAGGGTGTGGCGCAGGAGCTCTGGGGCCTCGCCCTGGCCTACAACATCGTCCGTTACGAGTGCGAGCGTGTAGCCGCTCAGGCTGGTGTCGCACCCACGAGGATCAGCTTCGTGTCCGCGCTGAACTTCATCGAAATGGCGCTGCGAATGTGGGGCACGGACTCGGCAGGACGCTGGCCGAAGCGGCTCATCCACCTGCGGGAAGACCTCGAGCATTTCATCCGGGAAGACCTCGAGCATTTCATCTTGCCCGAGCGTCGAGACCGAAGTTACCCACGTGCCGTGAAGATCAAAATGAGCAACTACGCGCGAAAGCGGCCACTCAAATCTCCGTCGAAGAAGCGCGTTAAGTGACCGGCATTGAGCCTAGCGCGGGCTCCTGCGAAACGGGTGTCAGCGCTTCAGCCCTGCTCGTCGACGGCATCGATCATCCCGAGCCTTCAGCCGCCGCCACAGCGTCACGTCGGCAAGTTCGGCCTGGACCGCGGACGTCGAAGTCGACGACGCGCGCACCATGGCCAAGGCCATGAAGGCCGGCGCGACGTGATCGTGCCGCATGCCGGTCGGCGAGATGCAGTTTCGGCGTGTTCATCGATCCGCAGAGCGAGATCGCGACGGAAAGGGGACCAGGATGGCACCCGCCAGGAAGGCCACGCCGGCGAAGCAGCCGTCGCCAAGAAGCAGCTCGCCGCGAAGCCGTTGCGCGAAGCCGGGCGCCAAGATGCGCCAAGATGCGCTGACGCGCGACGACCTACGCTCATCACGACGTTATTCGATGGGCAGCGTGCCAGGCAATATTCCATTTGCCAAGGTGCACATGGAGCGATAAGTTATTAGCGTGAGCGTGCCGTCCTTACCCGAGCTGTCGGTGCTCGACGACGCGGATCGACAGCTCGTCGAGTTGCTGCAGGCCGACGGCCGCGCGACGCAGAGCGCACTCGCCAAGGCCGTCGGGTTGTCGCAGCCGGCGGTCGCCGAGCGGATCCGCAAGCTCGAGGTGCGCGGCATCATCACCGGCTACGTCGCGCGCGTGGACGCGCGACGCCTCGGCAAGGACATCACGGCGTTCATCGGGGTCGGCATCGAGCATCCGCGCTACTTCGAAGACTTCGCCAAGCGCATCAAGGTGATGCCGGACGTGCTCGAGTGTCACCGGGTCGCTGGCGAGGACTCGTATCTGCTGAAGGTCAAGACGGCGAACACCGCGACGCTCGATGCGCTACTCGTCGAGGGGCTGCGCACGATTCCGGGGGTGACCCGGACGAACACGACGATCGTGCTCATGGCGATTCAGGAATCCACGCACGTCCACATCACCCCGACCCAGGAGGCTACCCATGACCGTCGCCGTTGAGCCGCACCGTTCGGTTCGTTTCGCCCGCCGCATGGAGGGCATGAAGCCGTCCGCCGTGCGCGAGATCCTCAAGGTCGCCGATCGCCCGGACATCCTGTCGTTCGCGGGCGGCTTGCCAGCGCCCGAGCTGTTCCCGGTCGCCGAGATCGCAGCCGCTCATGCGAAGGTGCTCGCGACCGACGGTGGTGCGGCGTTGCAGTACAGCGTGACGGAGGGCTTCGGACCACTCCGCGACTGGATCGCGACCCGCCTGCGTGGCCGGGGCATCGCGACGCATCGCGACCAGGTGCTCGTGACCTCCGGATCGCAGCAGGGCATCGACCTGGTGGCGAAGGTGCTGCTCGATCCCGGTGATGTGGTGGTGGTCGAGAACCCGAGCTACCTCGCGGCGCTGCAGGTGTTCGCGGGTGCCGAGGCGGAGCTCGATGTCGTCGGCAGCGATGACGATGGTATGCGCGTCGACGAGCTGGAGGAGTTGCTCGCGCGGCGCACCGTGAAGCTGATCTACATCGTCGCGGACTTCAACAACCCCAAGGGCACGACGCTCAGTGTCGCGCGGCGGCTCAAGCTCGTCGAGCTCGCGGCTCGCCACGGCGTGATCATCCTCGAGGACGATCCGTACGGCGAGCTGCGGTTCCGCGGCGTGCGGCCGCCGAGCCTGGCGGCGCTCGACGAGGCCGGCGTGGTGCTCCAGCTCGGCACGTTCTCCAAGACGCTGGCACCTGGCTTGCGAATCGGCTGGATCACGGGGGCGCCGGAGCTGATTCGCGCCTGCACCACGGCCAAGCAGGCGGCCGATCTGCACAGCGGCAACCTCAGCCAGCGCGCGACCTCGACGCTGCTCGAGACCTTTGACTACGACGCGCACCTCGACCGCATTCGCGCGGTCTACGGCGCGCGCTGCGACGATCTACTGGGCGCGCTGACGCGCCATCTGCCGACGGGTAGCAAGTGGACGCAGCCCGAGGGTGGGCTGTTCGTCTGGGTCGAGCTCCCTCCGGAGCTCGATGCCGAGAAGCTGCTCGCCGTGGCCGTCCAGCACAAGGTCGCGTTCGTGCCGGGGCGGCCATTCTTCGCGAAGGCGCCGCGGCTGCACTCGTTGCGCCTGAACTTCAGCAACCGTGGACGCGACCAGATCGAGCTCGGCATGACCCGTTTGGGTGAGGTCATCCGGGCGGCCCAAGCACACGCTCGCCCGGGCACGTTGCACGCGTCGACGGCCGAGCTCGTCGCGGGTGTCGCTCCGAAAACCTGACCGACGGTTCGTCGCGATCTTGATCCGTCGCATGATCGGGCCGCGTTTGTTCGAAGAAGACGGGCTCGCAAACTCGGCCTGGCGACGATCGCGCCGCCGCCTTGGCCAACGCCGTCGTCATCTTGGCGAGCACGGTGTCGCAGGTTGACCATGTCGATCTGCCGCAACCTCTCGTCGTGACGGGCCGCGAGGCCGTCCGCCTCGATCGTTGCCCTCACGCGCGTGTGCCCTCGCGTACGAGGCGCCCGGAGCGTGGCCCGGCCGCCGCCCGCCGGCTTCGGGAACTCCTGCACGACTGCTCGGGTATGGCTCGGAGTGATCGTCGCGGGTCGGGGATCGCCCGGTGAAGTAGAGTCGCGTGATGACCGCACCGCAGCTCCGTGCGTATCAGCGCGAGGCGATCGACGCGGTGATCGCCGCGCGACGCCGCGGCATCCGGCGCATGGTCGTGTGCCTACCGACCGGCGCGGGCAAGACCGTGATCTTCTCCCACCTCGCGCGGCTCGCGACCAAGCAGGTGCTGGTGCTCGCGCATCGCGAGGAGCTCCTCGCGCAGGCGGTCGACAAGCTGTCGCGGGCGCTTGAGGGCACGCGCGTCGTGGGCCTCGAGCGCGGCACCTCGCGTGCCCCCACGGAGGCCAAGGTGCTGGTCGCCTCGCTGCGCTCGCTGCATCCCGATCGCATCGGCAGCGTGCTGTCCGGGCGCGACCTCGGGCTCATCATCTACGACGAGTGTCATCACGCGCCCGCCGACGATAATCTGCGGGTGCTACGCACGATCGGTGCCTTCGAACCCGACTGGCCGGGCACGCTGCTCGGCTTCACCGCGACCACCGCGCGCGGCGACGGCAAGGGCCTCGACGCCGTGTTCGAGGAGATCGTGTACTCGCGCACGCTGCCCGAGCTGATCGATCAGGGATTCCTGGCACCGCTCAAGGGCTTCCGCATCGCCACCGCCGCAGATCTCACCCGCCTGGCGCCTGGAGGCAACGACTTCGCCGACGACGAGCTCGCGGAGGCCGTCGACATCGAGGAGCGCAACGCGCTGGTCGCGCGCTCGATCCAGGAGCTCGCGCGCGATCGCCGCACCATCGCGTTCTGCGTCACCGTCAATCACGCGCGTAACCTGGCGCGTGCGCTCAACCATCTCGGCGTGCCCGCCGGCATCGTGCACGGCGAGATGCGACCCGTCGATCGTGCGCGCGCGCTGGCCGAGTTTCGCGACGGCCGCGTCCACGTGCTCGCCAACGTCGCCGTGCTCACCGAAGGCTTCGACGATCCGGGCGTGTCGTGCATCGCGATGGCGCGCCCCACGCGGTCCGAGGGCCTGTACGCGCAATGCGTAGGTCGCGGCACGCGGCTCGCGGAGGGCAAGCGCGATTGCCTGATCCTCGACTTCGTCGACGTCTCGACGCTCAGCTTGTGCACGCTGCCGTCCCTGTTCGGCTGTCCGCGCGATCTCGATCTGCGCGGCGAGGACGCGCGCGACGCCGCGCACGTGTGGGACCAGATCCAGATCGATTACCCCGAACTGGAGCTGGAGGCCGGCGCGCTCACGCTGCGCGAGATCCAGGATCGGGCGGCGGCGTTCGATCCGCTCACGCTCGAGCTCCACCACGAGGTCCGCGCGATCTCGGAGAACGCGTGGTTCTCCCTCGGTCGCCACGGCGTCGGGCTGCACTTCGTGCGCGCCGCCAGCGCGATCAGCACGGTCACCGTGCTCGCGCGCCCGACGCGAGGCAAGCGGTGGGAGATCGCCGTCGATGGTGAGGTCATGGAGCGCTTCTCGGCGCTCGAGGATGCCGTCCAGGCGGTCGACTACGAGATCGAGCGCCGCGGTCGCGCTGCCCGTGCCTCCGCGCGCGACGACGCGCCCTGGCGTCATGTCCGTCGGGGGCACGTGACGCACGCGCAAGCGCTCCAGCTCGCGGTCTGGAACGCTGTCACCCGACGCTAGCTTCTGGTCCGGTCGGTGTGACCACCGACAACCTCAAGCGAGCGTGGGCATCTTCGGTCGTCTTGTCTCGCTGGGCGCCGTCGCGTCGGCGAGGAACGCGTGTCCCCATGGCACCCGTGCGCTCATCATGGCGGGCAGCACGGCGTCGCAGGGCATGCCTTCCCGACCTTCGCGGCAGCGTTTGCGAGCACGAGTTGGTCCGCGTTGCGGGTGGCCTGCCCCTTGAGGTCGACCCAGATCCATCGCTGCGGTGGCGGCGGCTGCGGGATCCCGGAGCGTCCCTGACACAACGAGTTGATCTGCAGCCAGTATCCAGTGAGCGCGCCCGACGACGTCGATGACGTTGTAAACAACGACACGTCGGTCGGCGGCGATGATCCGGTCGAGGCGGCGATCGCTGCGGTTGCGAACCAGCTCCCGACCTGCAGCGATGGGACCGCGTAGGTTCCCTGCGCGGCGACGAGGGTCCCGCCGCACACCGTCGCGCTACCACCCGCGGGGATCACGAACACGCCGAAGCGCTGCGCGGTGGCGACATCACCGCGCACGCAGCCGGTCTTGTGATCGATCCCGATGGCGGTGAGCCCAAGCCGCGCGCCCTTGAGCAGGTGCGGGCGCGCGAGCGTGAACGTCGTCGAGTTCGCGTCGGACCGCGCCTCGGTGACCTGGTCGACGCGTTCGCCGCGATGTTCGGCGGTCGCGCGCGCGGTTGCGCCGCGTGGCATCTCGAACGACCACCCGTCCACCCCGAACCTCTGGACGTGGCTGCGCGCGGGCAGCTGCCACTGCTCGAACGGCGCGGCCTTCGCGAGCGTGCCGTCGAGCAGATGGACATCCCCGGCGGGCGTCACGCTGACCATCGTCGCGCCGGTGAGCGTC
>JAPLLF010000179.1 GCA_026387715.1 Pseudomonadota bacterium | reverse complement strand
CGGCTTCGGCTTCGGCTTCGGCTTCGGCTTCGGCTTCGGCTTCGGCTTCGGCTTCGGCTTCGGCTTCGGCTTCGGGCTCGGCTTCGGCTTCGGTTTTGTGCTCGGGCTCGGCTTCGGTTTTGTGCTCGTGCTCGTGCTCGTGCTCGTGCTCGTGCTCGTGCTCGTGCTCGTCTCCGTTTCCGTTCCCGGTTTCGCCGGCTTGACCGCCTTGCGACCCACCAGCTTGCCCCGGAGGTAGATCTTCGCCTTCGCGAGCGTCGGCGACGTCGCGAACAGCTGCTCGGTCGCGGGCTTCCACCGCGGCTCGTTGAGCGTGAGCCGCTCGAGCCCCGCGAGGTGGGGCGAGCTCGCCAGCGCCGCGCCGCCCTTGGCGCCCATGCGGTTGTGGCCGAGCTCGAAGTTCGTGAGCGTCGCGAACGCCGGGCACGCGGAGATCGCGATCGCGCCGGCATCGCACACCGAGTTGCGCTCGAGCCGCAGGCTGCGCAGCGCGGGCAACGCGAGCGCCTCACACAGGGCGGTCACGCCGGCGACGCCGAGCTTGCAGCTCTCGAGATCGAGCACGCGTAGGTGCGCGAGTGACCGCGACGACACCAGCGCGGTGATCGTGTCGGGCGACAGGTCGATCGACGCGAGCCGCAGCACCTCGAGGTGCTGGAACGCCGGGCCGCGGAGCGCGTCCGCGAGGTCGTCGTCGATCGCGTTGTTCGTCAGATCGAGCAAGCGCAACCGCCACGCGCCCTGGCCGATCGTGCGCACGCCCTCGCTCGTGATCCGGTTGCCCCCGACCATGAGCTGCTCGACGTTGGCGAGGTGCGGTGAGCGCGCGACCGCCGCGATGCCCTCGTCGTCGATCACCAGGTCGGGGTCATCGAACATCGCGGCTTGCTCGCCCCACACCGAGCCTTGCAGCGACAGCGTGCGGAGGCCCCTCAGATGTGGGCACGCGGCGACGTCGAAGGCGAGCGCGTTGCCACCGCCGCCCATGCCGAGCGTGAGGGCGCGCAGCCTGGCGAGCTGCGGCGCGGCGAGCAGCACCTTGACGTCCGGCTTCGTGAACCGCACGCCGTCGAACGCGAAGTTGAGCACGGTGAGCTCGCGGAGCAGCGGCGCGGCCGCGACCACCGCGTCGAGCTGCGGCACGCACGCGAGCGTGATCGACGCGCGCTCGACGAACCCGCGCACGAGCTCGAACTTGTAGGTGTTGAAGATGCCCGGCGGCGGCAGCAGCGCGACCAGGGGCTCGACCCACGCGGCCTCGTGCGCCGCGAGCAGCTTGTTCTCGGCGATGCGCATCCCGCGGCGGCGGTCGTCGTCGGGCGCCGCCGCGAGCTGGCACTGCAGGAGGATCAGCTCGCCGCGCGGATCCTGCTTGGCCTGCAGCCAGTCGGCGTAGACCAGGCGCGGCGCGTCGTCGTCGGGGGCGGCGATGATCGCCTCGAGCAGACCAGCTTCCTCGCTCACGCGATCGAGCCTAGCTCACGCGAGCGGAAACGGGCGATGCGCGAGGTGCGCGATCCGTCCATCCGCGCTCGTCCGCACGAGCCACGTGCCGCCGTTGCGAAAGTCGTCGAGCGAGATCGCGTACTCGATGGTCACGCCGTCGGGGCCCGCGGTCGGCGCACGGACGAGGGCGAACACCGAGCGGGCGGCGGTCTTGCCGAACCAGGCCGCGAGCGCGTCGATGCCGACGAGCTCCTCGAGCACGGCGGTCGCCCCGCGCCCCGGCGCGTGGCGCGCGACGACGACGTCGTCGATCACGGCGGCCGCGAGCAGCGCGCGATCGCGGGGCGCGTTGAGCGCGCGGACGAGGGCCTCGAACGCGCCGAGCATGCCGGCTTCGCCGCCGATCATCTGAACGGGTTGTCGCCGGTCGCGAACTCGACCGTGTTGAAGATGATCAGGTCGCCGAGGAGCACGAGCTCGTAGACCTGGACGATCCACAAGAGGGCGTGGATGCCGGAGTTGGCGACCTTGTTGCCGGTCGCGTGGCCGTTCCAGTCGTGGACCTTGTGGAACGCGCCGAACGAGCCGTAGCAGCCGCCGAGCACGAGCGTCGTGAGGGCGAGGGCACGGAGCGACTTCATGCGCCGGACTCTAACCGAACTGACTGTCGAATCTACAACGTGAGCTTGCGGACCCGACGCACCGAGAGCGTCACGAGCACCACGCTGAGCGCGAGCAACGCGAGCACGCTCGGCAGCAGATCGAGCGGGCCGGCCGAGCGCAGCACCGCGCCGCGCATCACGTCGATCATGTGCGTCGCCGGGAGCGCGCGGCCGATCCAGTACAGGACCGTCGGCAGCCCCGCGACCGGGAAGATGTAACCCGACAGGAAGATCGACGGCAGGAGCAGCATCTGCGCCATCTGCTGCGCCTGCATCTGGGTCTGCGCGCGCATCGAGATGAACAGGCCGAGCGCGAGCAACGCGAACAGATAGATGACCGCCATCACGAACAGGAACACCAGGCTGCCCTCGATCGGGACCCCGAAGCCCCAGCGCATGAGGAGCAGGATCAGCGCCATCTCGACGACGCCGATCACCAGGTAGGGTGCCAGCTTGCCGAGCACGAGCCCGATCGGGTGCAGCGGCGTGACGAGCAGCTGCTCCATCGTGCCCTGCTCGCGCTCGCGCACGATCGCGATCGACGCGAGCACCATCGCGGCGATCTGCAGGAGGATCGCGACGAGCCCCGGGATGATGTAGTTCGCGGTCCGGCCCTCGGGGTTGAACAGCACGATCGGCTGCGCCGACAGCTGGGGTGTCATCCCGGCCGCCTGCGCGGCGGCCAGGTTGGTCGCCGCGACGACGCCGTTGATCGAGGCGAGCGCCTGCGCGCTGACGTTGGAGTCCGAGCCATCGATCAGCGCGAGGAACGGCGCGTTCTCGTGGTGCGCGCGATGCTCGTGGAAGTCGGGCGGGATCACGACGCCGAGCCGCGCGGTGCCCTGCGCGATCATGGCGCGGCCCTCCGCGGGGCTGTTGGTGACCTTCGAGATCGTGAACGTCTGCGTCGCCCGCAGCTGATCGAGCAGCTCGCGCGAGTACCGCGTCTGATCCTGATCGACGACGACGACCGGCAGGTGCCGCACGTTCTGATCGAGGAACCCGAACAGCGACAGCTGCATGATCGGCAGCATGAAGAACAGGATGATCGTGCCGCGGTCGCGGAAGATGTGCTTGAACTCCTTCTGCAGGATCGCGACGAACGAGCTCCACATCACGCCGACACCTCGCCGAGCACGCGGTCGCGGGCGGCGCGCTCGGTCAACGCCACGAACACGTCCTCGAGCGACGGCATGATCGTGCGCATCGTCGCCGGAAACCCCGCGTGCGCGAGCTGCGCGCCGAGCTCGTCGTCCGCGATCGCGAGCGCGATCTCGGCGTGCACCGACTGGCCGAACACCGTCGCGCTGCGGCAGAACGGTTGCGCGCGCAGCCAGCCGAGCGCGCGCGTCGAGCTCGTCGTCTCGATCTCGAGCCGCCGGGAGTCGGGCGCGTTGACCTCGGGCCGGGTCTTGAGGTGCGCGGGGGTGCCGGTGACGAGGAGCTGCGACAGATAGAGATACCCGACCTCGCTGCAGCGCTCGGCCTCGTCCATGTAGTGGGTGGTCACGAGCAGCGTGATGCCCTGGGCGGCGAGCGTGAACAGCAGGTCCCACAGCTCGCGCCGCGCCACCGGATCGATCCCGGCGGTCGGCTCGTCGAGGAACACGACCTTCGGCTCGTGCATCAGCGCGGCGCCGAGCGCGAGGCGCTGCTTCCAGCCGCCCGACAGGAGCCCGGCGCGTCGGTGGCGATACGGCGTGATGTGGGTGAGCTCGAGGGCGTGCTCGATCCGGGTCTTGAGCCGCGCGCCGGAGAGCCCGTACACGCGGGCGTAGAACTCGAGGTTCTCGTGCACCGTGAGATCCGGGTAGAGCGCGAACTTCTGGCTCATGTAGCCGATCTGCCGGCGGATCGCCTCGCCCTCGGTGGCGACGTCGAGCCCGAGCACGGACGCGCGCCCGCTGGTCGGCGCCATCAGGCCGCACAGGACGCGGATCAGCGTCGACTTGCCGGACCCGTTGGGCCCGAGCAGGCCATACACCATGCCGGCTGG
>JAPLLF010000010.1 GCA_026387715.1 Pseudomonadota bacterium | reverse complement strand
CCTCGGTACAGGGCGACCGCAAGTCTTCCGCCAGCAGCGACCGGCCAGCCTCGTCCAGTTGCGCACCCTGGGTGCCGATGACTTCGGCCGTGTAGGCGGCGGTCTCGGCCTCTGGATCGATCCTGCCGATCGAGAGTCCGTCCACTTGTCCCGCCAAAGTCTGGGCCACGTGCGCGGCAGGATCGGTGGTGCCCAGATGCACGGAATGGCCGCGACGCGCCAGCATGACGGCGATGGCCGCGGCAACGGTGGTCTTGCCCACGCCGCCTTTGCCCATGGTCATGACCACGCCATGGCCCTGCTTCTCGATGTCGGCCACGAGATCGGCGAGGCTTTCCATCCGCGGGGGAGTCCAGTGGGCGCGGGGGGCGGCCGGGGCAGGGGTGGCTTCGGCATCGCCATCCAGCAGGATGCGGAGGCCACCGATCCCGAGAATATTGATGGGACGCAGCGGGACGACGAAACTGGGCAGGCTGCCGATGAAGGCGGCGGCGGTTTCCATGGCGGTCGCTCCTCGCCGTTGCATGGCCTGCGAGACGATGTCCCCGGGGCACGTCGTCCCGAACGCGCCGTTGATGACGAGGCATTGGTTGCCGACACCCAGGGCACGCAGTTCCACCGAAGTGCGCTCCGCCTCGCGGAGCGCGGCCACTTGCGGGCGACTGACGAGCACGAGCGTCGTGGCCGTCGGTTCCGCCAGGGTCTTGACGGTGGCCTCGTAGACGGCGCGCTGTTTTTCCAATCCGGCCAGCGGCCCAAGACACGACGTGCCACTGGTGTTGTTGTCGAGGAACTGGTCCCAGGCCTTGGCCAGACCCATCAGGCGCAAGGTGTGCCCGGTGGGCGCGGTGTCGAAGATGACGTGGTCCCAGTGACCGCCGTCGTCCCCGGTGAGCAGGCTCGCGAACTCGTCGAACGCGGCGATCTCGGTCGTGCAGGCCCCGGCGAGCTGCTCGCCCAGCTCGGCGAGCTGCGCCGCGCTCCAGGTCGCGCGGTACGGCGCGATCGTGCGCTCGCGGTACGCGTCGGCCGCGCGATCCGGGTCGATGTTCTGCGCGAACAGCCCCGGCGCGCCGGCGACCGGCGTCGGCGTGTTGGCCAGCGTCGTGCCGAGCATCTGATCGAGGTTGGAGGCGGGATCCGTGCTGACGAGCAGCACGGTCTTGCCCGTATCGGCCAGCCGGAGCGCCGTCGCGCAGGCCAGCGCGGTCTTGCCCACGCCGCCCTTGCCGGTGAAGAACAGGTGGCGCGTCGGCGCGTCGAGGAAGCCCCCCAGGTACGAGATCATGTACGAGAGGATGGGCTCAACGCGGCGGCGATGCGCCGTGCGTGGCCTTCAGATCGGTTCGAACGCGGCGATCGGCGTCGGGCCATCACCCACGATGCCGCCCATGCGGCCCCAGCAGTCCACCGCGCCGGTCGGCAGGTGGGGCGCCGCGCCGTGGTGGAGGGTTCGCCCGTCGGCATCGAGCAGCAACACCGAAGCACGCATGCCCGAAAACCGCTCCTCGTAGCCGAGCAAGATGAGCGCGAGCACGTCCGCGAGCGGCGCGTCGCTGGCCAGCGCCTCGAGCACTCCGAATTCGGTCACGTCACGCATCCCGCCCACCTTCAGGTCCACGTTACCGCGAAGTTCGACGCAGGAGAACCGCGCCGCGATCGATCCCGCGTCGGTCAACGTGCCGCAGGCTGCGTGTTACGCTGCGTCACTGGACACGCCCGACCATCGCTCCGCGGCGACCATCACGATCGTCACGTTCGTGGTGCTGGTCCTCGAGCTCACGTCCACCCGGCTCTACGCCTACATCGGCAGCGCGCACGCGACCTCGACCGCGCTGTCGATCGCGCTCCTCGGCCTCGGCGTGGGCGCGTTCGTCCGCTTGCGCTCCGGACGCTGGGCCGCGCCACGCCACGCCGCGCTCGGGCTCGCCGCGGCGCTGTTCGGCCTGGCCGCGGCGGCGACCGGTGGGGCACCGCTGGCGGGCCTCGTCGCCCTGTCGCTGGTGCCGTTCGCGTTCGCCGGCATGCTGGTGTCGGGCGCCTACGCCGCGCGAGGGAGCCAGGGCGCACGCACGACCTATGCGCTCGACCTGTTCGCCGCGGCGGGCGGCTGCCTGGTGGCGCCACGGCTCGTCGGACCGCTCTCACCGACCGAGATCATCGCGATGCTCGGCCTCTTGGGTTGCGTGCTCGCGCTGCTGATCGATCGGCGGGATGATCGTCGCCCCCGCGCCGTGGCCGCGCTCGCGCTGATCGGCGTGGCGCACGTGAGCTTGCTGGTGGCCGGGCGCATGGGCGCCCTGCCCGACGGGCCGCTCGCGGTCCTGCTCGCGTTCGATCCGCACGCCGAGAAGGCGCTCGTCGGGGGCACGTCGGCGCGCGACGTACTCGACTCGGTCTGGAGTCCGCTCGGTCGCCTCGACGTGCACCAGGCGCCCGCGGATCGCGACGAGCGGCTCGGCGTGTACACCGATGGCATGAGCCCCACCTTCATGGTGCAGGAAGCTCGCGCGAAGGCGGGCGCGTTCGAGGACACGTGGGGGTTGCTCATGTCGCTGCCCTATCGCGCGCTCCACCCCGACCGCGTGCTCGTGCTCGGCGCGGGCGCGGGTGCCAGCGTGTGGCTGGCCCGGAAGTACGGGGCGTCACGCATCGACGCGGTGGAGGTCAACCCCGCGATGCCCGACCTGCTGGCCCGCTGGCGACACTTCGCCGGCGACGTGTACCACCAGCCGGGCGTTCGCCTGTTCATCGACGACGCGCGCCGCCACCTGGCCGACACCGACGAGCGCTACGATCTCATCGAACTCGCGCTGGCGCTCACCGGCAACGTCCACGCGCAGCCCGCGGGCCTGGAGGCGCACCTGTACACCGTCGAGGCTGTCCGGTTGTACCTGCGTCGCTTGACCCCGACGGGCGTCCTCGTCCTCATCCACAGCGACCCCGGCAATGCGTACCGACAGCTGCTGACGGTGATCGAGGCGCTCGAGGCGAGCGGCGTCCCCCGCGCGCGCGCGCTCGACGGCATCGTCGTGCTCCACGATCCTCGCCCCGGGACGGCCTACCAGTACCTGCTGGTCGTCCGCCCCACGCCGCTGCCGCTGGACGTGGTCGACCGCCTCGACCTCGATCCGACGAGTCCTTCACCCGCATGACCTTCCGGCTGTGGCCCCCCCGACTCCGGACACCCGACGTGATCGCGCCAACCCGCAGCGTCGCCAACCCCGCCGAGGCACCACGATGACCGTCACCACCACCCTCGACGCGGTCATCGACCAGGCGTGCGCGGCCATCGCGCCCACCTGGCCGCTCGACCGGTTCATCGCGGTGAACCCGTTCTGGGAGCTGGTGGACCAGCCACTCCCCGCCGTCTCGGCGAGGCTCGCCGCGCTCTCCGGCGCCAGGCTCCTCATGCCGCGAGCCTGGTTCCGGGAGGAGTGGCGCCAGGGGCGCCTCCGCGACGAAGATCTGGAGGAAGCGATCGCGGAGGCGGGCGCGGCGGTCACGGTCGCCGACCTCCATGCGCGGATGGACCGCGACGAGCCCTCCCTCGCACGACGCGCGCGCGTCATGGACGTCGCCGACGCGATGCGCGACCTCGCGCACGAGGTCTCGTGGCGCGACTTCATCACGCACAGCTCGAGCCAGTTCTGTGCCGCGTACTTCGACGACGGACAGGCGCGGCTCGGCCCCGACCGTGAAGGCGGGCTATACGCGAGCTGGCATCGCCAGGTCCATCGCGACCACACGCCGGTCCTGCTCCTGGGGTTTCGTGCGCATCTCGAGATGGCACGCGAGCTGGCCCCGACCGCGCGCGACATGATCGGGCTGGCGCTGCAGGCGCTCGACGTCCCGACCGACGAGCGCCAGGCCTACCTCACGGGCTTGCTCCTGGACCTGAACGGGTGGGCCGCGTGGTGCGCGTACCTGCGATGGACGGCACGGCTCGCAGGCGGCGTCGAAGATCACCTCGTCGACCTGCTCGCGATCCGCATCGCCTGGGAGTGGCTCCTGCTTCGCAGCGATGGTGGGCTCGTGCCGGCGTGGCGCAGGGCGATGGCGGCCTGGCCGGGCATCGACGCGGCCGCCAGCCACGCGCAGGCCGATGACTGGCTGCTGCAGCGGGCGATCGAGATCGCCTGGCAGCGCGCCGTCTGCCGGCAGCTCCCGGCGGGGCTGCACGCGACGGCAGCACCCGAGGTCAGCGTGCAGGCCGCGTTCTGCATCGACGTTCGCTCCGAGGTGTTCCGCCGGGCGCTCGAGGCGCAGCCGGGCGTGCAGACGATCGGCTTCGCGGGGTTCTTCGGCATGCCGATCGAGTACGCCCCGACCGGCTCGGCGAGCGCCCGCCCGCAGCTCCCCGGCCTGCTCGCGCCGAGGTTGCGCGTGACCGACGCTGGTGTGCCCGCGGATCTCGCGCCGCGACGCACGGCCCGGCTCGCGCTCGACGCGGCCTGGAAGAGCTTGAAGACCAGCGCGCTGTCGAGCTTCGCGTTCGTCGAGTCGCTCGGCCTGGTGTTTGGCGGCAAGCTGATCGCCGACGCGTTCGGCCGCAGCGGCCCGGCGCTGCCGGAGCGGGCCGGGCTCTCGCCCGCGGAGCATGCGCGTCGCAAGCCGAGACTGACGGACGTCGCGGGCGGCGGCGTCCTCGGGCTAGAAGTTTGGTGTTTTTTGGTTGTCGTCGACGACGACGTTTGATCTGATCAGCGAATGACGCTGGGCAAGTCCCCGACCACCGAGGACGCGTTCCGCTCTGGCACCGAGTTCTGCCGGGACCGCGTGTCGGAGACCTC